>JALUUP010000125.1 GCA_027021285.1 Bacteroidota bacterium
ACCTCATTGCCGTGTATCGCAATATCGCGACACTGCTCAGCCAGAACGTCGATATGACCCTCCCACTGAGGGGCCGGGCCGTTTCGCCCAACCTCGATCTCGACGTGAACGTTCTCGATTTCGATTCGGTGCGGGTCGGGAATACCGTCTGCCTGCCCGTGGTCATTCGCAACCTGGGGGACGCTCCAATGCGGGTTTCTTCCGCAGGCATCGAAGCGCCGTTTTCTTTCGAGTCCGCCTTCCCCGCGGATGAAATTCTTCCCGGGGACACACGGACCGTGAACATTTGCTTCACGCCCGTGCGTCTTCGCCAGCAGGCTCTCGACATCACCATCGACGGGAACGGCTGCATGAACACGACGGAGCTGCTACGACTGATGGGTGTGGGATGGGACAGCGTCACGGTCAGCCTGACCGATACTGTGCGAGCCCGCCCCGGCAGCGTGGTAACGTTTCCCATCCGGCTTCTGGACGCTGTGCCATCCGAGTACGAGGTCGGCAGTCTTTCGGTGGTCCTGGCCTACAACAAAACGTTGCTCTATCCGTTCTCGCCCGCCCTGGAAACCTCCGGTCTCCTGGCGGAGCCGATGGCGAATTCCAGTTTCTTCACCGCTTTTGGCCCCGACGAGGCGGAATTCACATTCCAGCTTTCCGGTGGCACGCTCACGACCGACGGGAACACGACGGATGAACTAGCCCGCGTGGCGTTCACCGTGCTGCACGGAAATTCCCGTACCACCCCCGTGCGGCTGGTCGATGTCGTCTTCGCCGACGGTAATCCCCGCGTCGGTCGCATCGATCCCGGGTTCCTGGTAACGGACAGCCTTTGCTACCAGGACGAGCGGCTCATCGATGCCAGGGCCCGGTTCGGTGAAGAAATCATCGGGAATCATCCGAACCCGTTTCTCGAATCCACGCGGCTGGTGTACAAAGTGAAAAAGGAAGGAGCAGTGAAACTGGAAGTGCTCGATGCCATGGGGAGACGCGTGAAAGTTCTGGTCGATGAATACACGGGACCCGGCTCCTTCGGCGTTGATCTCGATGGCGCCGCCCTGTCGCCCGGTGTTTACATCATCCGGTTGATAACACCGTCCGGGACCGCCGTTCACAAGATCGTCAGGGCGAAATAGGAGGTGATGATGAAAACGTCAATACTGATAATGATCCTGTTCGCCATGATTGCCTGCCCGGCGCTCTCATCCGCGACGACGAGCGACAATGCGATTTTTCCTGGAGAAGATCCCGACGGCCCGTCGTCCGTTCCCGAACCACGGGACAAGATCCTGTATCCCGGTTTCCGGTCCATGCTGGTGGGACCGTACCTTGGGTTGAACTACAACATGCACGACGGTTTGTTCTACACGACCGAGAACGATCTCGTCTGTTGCGGTTTCAACAAGGGCGACGGTTTCGCTCCGGTTGTCGGGGTGAAGGCGTTTTTCCCGCTCAGCGACCGCTGGTGGTTTTCACCGCGGTTGGTGTACGAAGGGCGTGGTGGTGAGTTCACCGGAGACGCGCAGCCGCTGCCCATTCTCGGCCGGGACAACCAGGTCGAAGAATTACTGGAGGAATACACGCTGAACGTCACCATGCACACGGTCAACGTCGATGCGTTTGCCGCGTACGATATTCTTCCCGATCGGCTTTACGTACAGGCGGGCCCTTCGCTCAGCGTCGTGGCGTCGAAGAATTTCCGGAAGACCGTTCGCATCGTCGGGCCGCCCGGTGTTACGTACCTGGACCAGGTCACGGAGAAGGAGGTGTACAACGGTGATATGGATATCACGGAATCGGTTTTCTTTTCTCTTCGGGCGGGCGTCGGGTATTTCCTCCGAATTTCCAGGAAGCTGTTTGTGAATCCGGAAGTGCTTTACAGTTACCCGCTGACACGAGTATCGACGGACAATGAATGGAAGGCCGGCGCCGTGCAGGTCACAGTTGGATTGACGTTTGCCTTTTGACCAGGGAGATGAACCATGCATAGAACTATCATTCTGAGCCTGATCGTCCTTTCTGTTCTCGCGCACGCCGCCCGGGCGCAGGTATTCACCAGGTACCCGGTCGTGTTGCGACCGCTGGAAGAAACCGTGAACTCGCCTGCCGACGATTACGCGCCGGTGGTGACCGGCAACCAGCGGACGCTCGTGTTTACGTCGTACAGGGATGAAGATTCCCGCGGCGAGGCGGACGTCTTTTACGCACAGCGAATGAGGCAAGCATGGCAACAAGCCGTGAACCTGGGCGAAGGAATCAATACGGAAGAAAACGACGGCGCCGTGTCTTTCGCAGGTGACGGTCGGACAGCCGTCTTCGCCGCCGACGAGCGGGAGGATGGCCTGGGCGACACCGATATCTACCTGTGTACGATCGCGGGGAATGCGGTTTCGAACGTGCGCCACTTGCCTGCAGGCGTGAATTCCGAGTACTGGGATTCGCAGCCATGTATCAGCGCCGACGGCCGTACCATCTATTTTATCTCCAATCGTCCGGGCGGTGTCGGGGAAACCGATATTTACATGACCCGTCTCCAGGCGGATGGTTCGTGGGCGCCGGCCATTCCGCTGATGCCTCCAATCAATACCGCCGGGAGCGAGCGGTCGCCGTACGTCACGCCTGACGGCGGAACACTCTACTTTGCCAGCGACGGCATCGACGGCTACGGGGGGCTCGATATTTTCATGAGCGTCAATGACGGAGAGAACTGGTCGGAGCCGCGCAACCTCGGTCCGGTTATCAATTCCGACGCTGACGAGCTGTTCTTCTTCGCGCCGTCGCGCGAGGACAAGTTCTATGTCGCATCTTCGCGCGAAGGCGGTTACGGCGGGCTGGATATCTACGAAGGCACGCCGAATATTTACGGCTCCGGTATGTTCCGTCTCTTCGTCAGCGTCCTCGATTCGACCACGCACAAGCCGCTTCCCAGTATCGTCACCATCACCGACCTGGCCACGAACACCGTGGTGACCAGCTTCGTCACGAATTCCTACGTCGCGGAGTACATCGAACTCCTGCCAGCCGACCGGGACTACGAGGTCAAAGCGGAAATCCGTCGGCACGGCACAAAGACGAGCAACGTCATGAACACCTATCCCAACACCGACAGGCGGGCGGAACTCTTTTTCGGTTCCATCACCGTGGCGGAATTCGACCTGGGTAAATACAACGTGCCGTTTTTCGTTACCGGGTACTATCGACCCAATACACCGGATGAACTGGACCGCCTGCTCAAACTGCTCCGGGGTCCCCTGGCGAAGGCGCGGTACATCGAGCGCTTTCGACGCAACTCCAGGCGGCACGACCAGTACCGCGCTTACGCTCAAACCGTGGAGAGTATTTTCCGAACAGTGTACACCGCCGGCGTCGAGGAAATCTTTCCCAGGTTCAAGGCGAGCAATCTCCCCAACGAAGCGCTTGTTATC
>JALUUP010000126.1 GCA_027021285.1 Bacteroidota bacterium
ACGGAAGATACAGACAAGGAGACAAGGGGACGGGGGGACAAGGAGAATGCGTCTCGTGGTTCTGGTGTTCCCTCAACGGGGACCGTCATACCGGACTCGATCCGGAATCCAGTGCGTTGATTTGAACATTGAAATGTGAGATTTGGAATGTGGCGCTTCTTGATGACAGGTTTGACGTCATGACGTTCAAACGTTTGAACGTTTCCTTTGTGTCCTCCGCCTTCGCCGAGGCTTCGGCGGACAGGTTACGCCTTCTTTGCGTTCTTAGCGGTACAAGAAAATAAAGGAACACCGGTCTATAAAGCCGGTGTTTTTTCCGCATCTGGAAAACAACGCTCAGGATTTCGTTTCTTTCACTGCTTCCTTGTACGCTTCAAGACGTTTCTGCGCTTCTCCGAAAACGGTTCCTTCAGGAAACCGGCCGTTTTCATCCTTCTCTCCCGCCGCAACACCCGTAAGCAGTTCAATGCCTTCCCGAACGTGATGAATCGAATACACGTGGAATGTCCCTTCGCGCACGGCTTCGACGACTTCCGATTTCAGCATGAGGTCGGAGACGTTTTGCCAGGGAATCATCACTCCCTGCGTCCCCGTCAATCCTCTCTCGTTGCAGACCTCGAAGAAGCCTTCGATTTTTTCGTTCACTCCGCCGATGGGCTGAATATCGCCCTTCTGGTTTACTGAACCGGTCACTGCAAGATCCTGACGGATGGGGATTCCCGACAGCGCCGAAAGGATTGCATAGATTTCCGTCGAAGAGGCGCTGTCGCCATCCACTCCCGAATAGGATTGCTCGAAAGCGATGCTCGCGGTCAGGCTCAGCGGGTATTCCTGGGCAAACTGCTCGCGCAAATAGCCGGCCAGGATAAGGACGCCCTTGTTGTGCGTGCGGCCGCTCAGGTTCGCTTCGCGCTCGATGTTCACAATGCCGTCCTTGCCCGCGGCGACGGTTGCCGTGATGCGCGACGGCTTCCCGAAGCTGTATCGTCCCAGATCGTACACCGCCAGACCGTTGACCTGTCCCACCCGCTCGCCGGACGTATCGATCATGATACTGTCTTCGATGATCATTTCCTGGATCTTTTCTTCGGGCATCTTGTAACGGTTCTGGTACTCGCGTATGGCGGTTTCGACATCTTTCGCAGTAACGAATTCGTGATTGTTGAATCCGCACCAGTAGTTGGCTTCCCGGACGATATCCGCGATTTCACTGAAGCGCGTCGTCAACCTCGTCTTTCTGCCTGCTACCTTGGCTCCGTATTCCACGACTCTGGCAATAGCGCTGACATCAAAATGGCGCAGTCCCTCCTCTTCCACCAACCGGCCGATCAATCCCGCGTACTGGCTGACCGCCTCGTTATCGTTGTTCATCTCGTAGTCGAATTCCGCCTTTACCTTGAATATCTTCTTGAAATTATTCTCGTAGGCTTCGAGGATGGAGTAAATCTCATTGCTGCCAAGCAAGATAACCTTGAGATTCAATTCGATCGGCTCCGGTTTAACCGTCGTCGTGGCAAGCTGCATGGGAACATCCGGCACCTGGATTTCCAGTTTGCGACTCAACAGCACGCGCTTGAGTTTTTTCCAAACCATGGGATCCGTGGCGACATCGAACGCGCTGAGAACCAGGTACCCTCCATCCGCCTGCAGAACGGAACCGGCCTTGATGTTCGTAAAATCCGAGAACCAGAAACCGCGCATGTCGTACATGCGCTCGATTCCGCCAAACAGGTTGTTGTACGTCGGATTCGACTCGATGATGATGGGACACCCCTTGGTATCGGTGTTGTCAAGAATCAGATTAACTTCGTATTGAGACACCTCTGGCGGTTCCTCATCCCCACCCTGAGGACTCGTTGATGGTTTGAACTGGTCGATGTTTTCAAGAATATCCCTCTCGACGGCGTTCAAGTATGTCTGCACCTTGTTATCCGTGTACGTCTCGTACAGGTCGGCAAAGATCGCGTGTACGAAATACCCCGCCGCCTGCATCTCGAAATCCGAAATCTTTTTCTGGTATTCCCGCGTGAGCTTGATGCCTTCACGAAAGATTTTCTGCAAGTCCTGGTTGTACTCCTGGTACGCCGTGGCGATGCGGTCCGCCTCCTGCTCCGAGAGCTTTTTTGATTCCACCGCCTTGGGGAGCTCTGTGATGGGGATCACCGCCTCACCGATTTTCGGCATGATGGTCGGCTGCGTCGTCTGTCCCACTTGTACACGGGCCAGGACGAACCCATTCTCCTTGATCCTCTCCTCGAACTCGAGAAAGAGTTTCGCTTCCTTCTCGTTGTACTCGTTGATCAACGCATCCCTCTGACGGATGAAATTTTCGTCTTCGAAAATTTTCGGCACGCGCTCCCTGATCACGTCGATGGTTTCGTCCATCGCTTCCTTGAATTTTCTCCCCTGCCCCCTCGGGAATTCGAGCAATACCGGCCTGTCAGGATCTCGGAAATTGTTGACGTAGGCGAGATCACGAGGCAAAGGGCATTTCGGGTTGATCTTGTCCAGGATCTTCTTGATGGTTGTGGCTTTCCCCGTTCCGGACAGACCGGTGACAAAGATGTTGTACCCCGGTGAAAACAGGTTGACCCCGAGCGTCAACGCTTTGATTGCGCGCTCCTGGCCGATGATGTTTTCGATGGGCTCGATGTCCTTGGTCGTTTTCGCTTTGATTCCCGCCGGGTCACAGATCCAGCGCAAATCCTCGGGAACCAGTTCTTTATGGTCAGACGCCAAAACGTATGTCATCGTCGCTCTTCTTGAAATGATACGAATGTGTTGTGATCATTGCGTGTATTACGGTTTCCTGGTCGAGAAACTTTTTCCAGGTCCATTGCAGTGTTGTATCGGGTTGATCGCTTCATCGTTTCAAAATACTTTCTCCAACGGCGTGATACAATTGCGGGTTGCCATACCAAACATTCCATCCCCTCAGTTTTTTCTACCGTAATCCGCGAAAGCTCCCGGGCGAGTCGATATATGAACGAACAAGCGTTTCCAACGCAGGGTGGAATTTGCGAGGCATGTTTTTGTATTTCGTCCGCAACCGCGCCAGAACCACAGACGCCTCGTTCGAGGGATCGATGTCTTTAACCAGGTTGCTCACATACTCCCGCACCTTGGAACGCACGTTGTTTTTCACGTCTTCGTCATTCGTGGCGGCAAGACTCGCGACCGTACGCTCAAGGTCGAAATCGTCGGCGACGAACTGCTGGAACACCACGCCGCGGAAGTACTCCATGACCGTGCTGCGATCGAGACCACCGAGATCAGCGGCGGTTTCGGACATTGCTCCCCGGCTGAATTGTTTCTGTCGCAGGACTTCGAGGATCAGGACGTCGAGCTCTTCCTGGATGCGGAGACCGCGGGAGATATCCTCCGGCAAGTCACCAAGGCGGATGA
>JALUUP010000127.1 GCA_027021285.1 Bacteroidota bacterium
TCATACACCGGTTCGAATTCGCTGCCTAGCAGTGTTTGAAGGAATTCGAGCTGTTCCGCGTAGCCGCACAGGATCCAGGCCAGGCCACGCATCCACGTGCTGAACGGCGAATATCCCTGCTGCGTGCCGGGGCAACGATACGTGCCGGTCTTGACGTTGAAGAGCGATTCGTGCGCGACTCTTCCGCGCGTATCGTAATAATCCCGACCGTTCCCGAAATACACGGCATACCTGGCCGTGGTCTCGGCATGAGCGATTAACCGGTGTAGGAGGTTCACTTCTTCCTCCTGTTCTCCCTTGAGAACGTGGCCAAGCTGGTGCGCAACCGCAAGCGACCGCAGTGATCGCATCGTATCGGCGAAGAGGGAATGGGGACCGTTAAAGGAGTAGATAAATCCATCGTTTGCTCCCAGGGCTGTCCAGCGCGACGCCTGGACCGCGCCGCTTACCTTCAATGCCAGCTCGCACATACCCCGTTCACCGGCGTCGCCGGAAACTGCGCCTTCATTCATTAATCGCAGGATGGTTCCGTACGTGCTGATAATAGTGAAACCATGATCGTGGACACCTGTATGGCTGACGTGTTTTGCCATGTGCCTGTGGATATGCTCACGGCCCAGTTCGAAAAACTCCCGGTCGCCCGTGACATCGAACAGCATCAACGCTGAACCGTACAGGAACCCCTGTGTCCATTCCGTCCAACCCCGCTGCGTGTACTTTCCCCGCACGGTGTACACCGGTCCGCCTTTTTCCGCGGGCCACGCGGATATAAGCGACGCGAGCTTTCCCGAAGCGAGCGCATACAGCGATTCGACGGCAGTAACGAGATCGCTAGCTTGAACTGTTCGGTCAATCTTCAACATGGTTCACTCTTTCGTTACAGGGTTACAACTGTTGAACATGTAATCCGCCATCAACATGGATGACGGCTCCGGTTGAAAAAGGGAACGCGCCGGTCAAAACAGCGACAACTGCTTTCCCGACGTCTTCCGGCGTTCCCCACCGGCGCTGTGGGACCAATCCTTTCGCAATCATACCATCATATTTCCCTTTGACGTTCCTGGTCATGTCGGTGCTCATAACGCCCGGACGCAGCTCGTACACGCCGATACCGGCTTCCGCGAGGCGCAGGGCCCAAAGTTTCGTCACCATGGACAGTCCCGACTTCGACACGCAGTATTCACCGCGGTTAAGCGAAGCCATCTCTGCGGAAACCGAGGAGATGTTAATGATTTTGAACCCGTCGTCGAGAAGAGGCGCGGGTTTTTCGGCGAGCCAGTAGTTCGCAACGCGCTGGGCAAGAAAAAAGGGCGCTACCAGGTTCACGCCAAGCACCTCCATGAAAGATTCCAGGCTCGTTTCGGTAACGTTCTTTCTTTCCCGCGGCGCCACACCGGCGTTGTTGACAAGCGCGTCGATACGGTCGAATGATTCCAGCGCTTTTTCCACGAGCGCTTTGCGTCCTTCCGAAGTCGCAACGTTCGCTTTGACCGCCCTGAAAACCTGGCCGTCGTTCACCCTGCACCGCTCACACAGGGAGACAGATTCCTCTGCCGCGTTTTCATCGGTATGGAAATTAACCGCAACGGAATACCCTTGACGCGCACAGTGAACGGTGATACCCCTGCCCAACCCGCGGCTCCCCCCGGTGACAAGTATGACGGCGTTTTTTGTTGCCATTTGAATCATTGCCTCATGTATTCATCAACGACACGACTTCAAACCTTTGCCGGCCGGACTTCCTCAACCTTTATCGTCCTGCCCTCCACAACCGACCGTTTCATGGCCTCGACGACAGCGACATTGCGAAGCCCCGTTTCCGCATCCACTTCGGGCGTCCGGTTGTGCCGGATACATTCGGCGAACTCCCGCAGTTCGGCGATGAAGCTCGCATAGGGTGGCTCATCGACAGGTATGATTTCTTCTTCGAACTCGAAGTCACCGGTGGAAGTGCTCGATAGTGAATCCTCGTGGCAGACAAGGTTTGCCCGTGTGCCATACAGCGCGACCTCGAACGTAAAGGGAACGACATAGTGCGCGTGCAGCGTACCCGTAACGCCGTTTCTGAACCGCATCATGCTCACCGTACTGTCAACGATGTCGCGGCCGTTTTCATCTTTCATCACGGCGGACCGGGCAAAACAGGAGACTTCATGGATCGCGGCGACAAGGTACTGCAAAACATCGATGAAATGAATGCCGAGTTGCGGCAACGGCAAAAGCGGGCATAACGTCGGATCGAGTTTCCAGGACGGCAGTCCCGCGTGTAACCCCGCGTCGTAGGAGAAATGCGCGTGACAACTGACAACGCGCCCGAGCACTCCTCGTTCGACGATCTCACGGGCTTTCCTGAAAACCGCGCGCTTGCGAGTGTTGTGTCCAACCTGCACAATCGCCTTCGACCGGACCAGCATGTCAAGGATTTCCCTTCCTTCGGCGATGTCCGGTGTGAGAGGTTTCTCAACGAACACGTGCTTTCCGGCGGCCAGGGCTTCGCGTACTTGTTGACCGTGGAGATAATTCGGCGTCACAAGGACAACGGCATCGATGCCGGAAGCAAGGAGTTCTTCAAACGAACCGACCGGAACGCACCCGTATTCTCCGGCGGTTTTCCGCACGGCATCGGCATCGACGTCGAAACAGGAAACGAGGGTCAGCGCCTGGCACTCCCGGATCGCCGTCAACATGGTGCGTCCGTGATTGTTTACTCCGGCAATTCCAACCTTGACGTTATCCGCGTTCAATCTCGTCAACTTCCCAGGGATGAATAAACACGCTCTACGATCTCTTGTGAAGATATTCCTTGTACAACGCCGCGTACAGCTTGTCACGCGGCACGCAGCCGGTGGGGTATTGTCCCTTCTCCGGGTCTTTCGCTCTCATCAAATCAGTGCAAAAACTGGCTGTGATGCAAACGCGCTTCGAATCAACCGTACCAGCACGAAGAACGTCCCTGATCATCTCCGGATAGGCAAGCGCCGCCCGCCCGATGCCGACAATCGTGACGCGTTTCCTGCGCAGGTTCGATTCCGCCGCGTGAAGCAGGAACCCCTGCAACCAACTGTAACCTGTCCCCACAATAACCAGGTCGGGAAATGCCTCCTGGATCGCAGCGGTGATGCGAAAGTGCCGATCGACGCCGACCAGTGGATGTTCCGGCGAGATGTACGATCCTTCCGACGGCCGCTCGTAGGGCCTGCCGATATGCGGGTTGAAATACGGGCTGCCCAACGACACGTTCACCATACGCACGCCGAGGTCCTTCATTAACCGCACCAGTTCTATCGGCTCGGCGAGATCCTCGCGAAGCGGATCGCTTTCATCGACACCGAAACCGAATTTATACGGCAGGGATACCGGAACGGGAACACCGACGCCGCTATCCGGATCAGGCCGGAAGGGG
>JALUUP010000128.1 GCA_027021285.1 Bacteroidota bacterium
CCTGTTGGAAGTAGCCGTATCCAAGCGCGGTTACGCCAACAAACAGCAGGCCTGCCATGCCAGGCTGTCCCCGGCTCGTGGCGCCTCGCCCGGGAATCGTCCTTGCTTCGCGAAGCGCTGTCCGCATGTTCACCCTTTTCATTTCGGTTGCCTCAGTGCCCAATACCTCCTGCATGGCTGTTCAAGGGCTCTTCTGTAATGTGCACAACGGTCTCCCCGCAACGTGATCTATGTGGATTCCAGCCAAACCTAAACAAAAAACTGCGGAATGTCAAATGATTCCCCGCTCAAAACCCACACGCCTCGGAAGCGGAAGTGAGGAGGGTGATGAAGAGAAGGGATTGCAATGATCCTCAATCAGTCATTATCGATTATCATTGTTGTTTTACCCTTTGAGCGCAGTTTTTTTCCCATGTTTAGTATCGACGATCTCACTGCATGCAATTTCGGTTCTTCAGAAAACTCGTGCGAGATATCCTTTAGAAAACTTTCGATATTTTCCACCAAAAGTTGCTTCATGACGTCGGCGGACATGCGGAAAATAAGTCTCGATACGATTGCATTATTGAGGCTTACACCCTCTTCTTCCGCTGTTTTGGCCAGCCATGCATGAAGCCAGGCGGGCATTCTTACGACGGTTTTCCCGCTGTATTCTCTCGATTCGTTGTCGCCTGGCGGGGGGACGGTGAAACCGGTTGAAGACGCTTCCTCCATGAGATCGTTGAATTGCTCTTTCAGGTTCTCTATTGCGGTTGAAGGAGAATCGCCGTACGCATGCAGTGATTCTTCGGGTATCTCCTTGAGATAGGCAACGAATCTGCGATCAGGATATTTCCGAAAATAATCCGCTTGGGTTTGGTACACGACCATTGAATACTGGTAAAAGTCATACATGTTTTTCATCCCTCCGAAACGAGGCCGCGGTTCTCGATTTCAAAAATGACCGAATGAATACCAAATCGTAAATATTTTTTATAATCCCGAAAGGTAATACGTTCCGGGCTGCGACCGTGAAGCACATGGATACTTATGGTCTTGTTTAGGAAAATTTGTTCATCCAGAAGGTCATGTTTGAACTTTCTTGCAGAACCGGGCTTGTTGATAGGTCCTTCAAAACCTATTTTTTTAAACATTTTTGAAATATCTTTCAACCTCACCTCTGATGGACGTTTCGTATCTAATTCATGGAAGTACATCTTGACCTTATCGAGTTCCTTTCTTGAAATCACCGTGGTCCTTTGATACTAAATATAGTACTATGATGGAGTGAGAGCAAGACCTAAATCAATTATATTTGAAAATGCTTCAAAATCATTTGCTGATTCTGTTTTTTCAGAGATTGACGCGTTTTTTCGATTTCTCCTTCGGTGCAAGGGCCGCAAACCCATTGAACTCATCAATGCTCTACATCGGGCCTCCTTCGCCATTCTTTACGGCTCTGTCTCTCTCGTTTTCAAATACGCATAGACATAAACAGCCGGTCTGTCGTCCCCGCCCCCGCCGCCGTCGCAGCCAAGTTCCAGCAGATACCTCTCGATACTTCGGGCGTCAGCGGTACTGTAACACTGTCCAACAATGTACCACGGGGCATCCCGCGGGACTTTGTGCTTGTTGAAAAGGCGACCCTCCCAATCGGATGCGATTCCGCAATACCAGGCTGAATATGGTTCTCCTTTTTCACTCATATGATACACGACTTCATCACAAAGTACCTCCGCGCTTTGTGGTAGCATTTCGTTCTCCCTCAGTTTTGCTAAAAGACTACTGCTTGTATAATTCCTCCCCGGCGCTCTTCGTTTTTAAGACTATCCTCATGAAAAACCTGACAAAACAACAAGCAGACCCGGTCGGTTAGGAACCTTGCGCTTGTGCAATATTTCATACACACCAGCCCCGCGAATCATTTCTCGTCCGCTCCCGGCTTCAACCGCCGGGCCACGCTCGCAACGCGCATACCCGGCTTGCGGGCCTCGCTCAGCTCGCTTTCGCCGATTCCCGCGTCCGGAGGCGCGGTCTGGGCGGAAACTCCGAACGTGCCGAAACGAACGTTGCCCTGCCGGTGCGTCGGTCCGACGATGATCATGCCGTTGTTCATCATCGCGAGAATGAGTGAGACCACGACGTGTTGCTTGCCGCCCGTCCGCTCGCCGCCCGTTGCGAACGCGCCTCCCACCTTGTCGCCGAGATAGACGTTGAATCTCAGCCCCCAGCCGTCGATAAAGGACTTCATCGGTCCGGCCATGTTGGCGTAATACACGGGGGAACCCAGGACGATCCCGTCGGTCGCCGGCAGGTCCTCCTTTGTGACGTCCTCGACACGTTTGGTCAATACAACGACGCCGGGAACCTCCCGCGCCCCCTCCGCTACGGCTTCCGCCATCTTTTCGGTCTTCCCCGTAAGGGAATAGTACACGACCAGGATCTTGACGTCTTCAAATGATGGTGTGCGTGCCGGTGCCCGCGGGGCGCTCGAGGGCGCGGCAAGGCGGGCGTCGGCGGACAGTACTATCAACAACATGAATACACAGAACGACAGGATGCCGCTGCTATGTTTCATTGTGTACCTCTGTCAAGTAAGAAATGCAAAGAGCCCTCGCGAACGGCGGTGTTACCGGCGGACAAATGCCCCAGGGTTGATCACGCACAGGGTCCCGTCATCCGTTCGCTGCGCTCATTCACTCCCAAAAAAGCTCGGAGGTTTGCACCGTGCGCTTTCGGAAGCAGGCACCGAATCGTCGCCGGATTGCCGTTCACTCGCCGATACCGGGCGTCTGCTTCTTCTTGTCTTTTTTCTTTTTTCGTTTTTCCTTTGGGGTCAACTGGGCCTTTTTCTGTTGCTCCCGTTTCCCCTTGTCCTTTTTTCCCTTGTCACCCATATCCGTCCTCCTTTCATGAAAATAACGTGCGCCGGTCCGTGGCGGCGAGAATCACCGTCGGTCGTGACGGTTGATCGGCGAGATTTCCCGCCGTCGCGCTTGCCGGTTTCGCGTGCGTCCGCATCGCGGCATGGCATGCGGGCCGATAACCGCTTTTACGGATTTTGTCCAAGTATCTTTATCATCCTCGGTTATTCTGAAAAGGATGTCCACCGGGCTCCGGGAACCGTGATCTCCGCGGATGCGAACTAAACCTAAACAGAAAATCGCCATATGTCAAATGATTCCTCATTCCATGAGCCTGGGGCGTTCTTCGTAATCGCGACGTTCATCTTTCAGCAAATCCAAGTAATTCGGCTGACCTCCATGTTGCGTAAGCCTCGAGAGCGGAAGAGGGTAGGGAGGAGTATCCGCCCCGCTTTACCGGGGTCCTTGTTATTTCGAGAATGGATTTCGCGTGGAGCTTTGCAACGCTTAATTGAAAAACCAGCGTATGA
>JALUUP010000129.1 GCA_027021285.1 Bacteroidota bacterium
TTCGAGGTCATTTGTCCGGATCCCCTGGTGCATTGCTGTATCTCCGTTGCCTTGGTGTTCGACCGCAGTGGTAGCATGAATGGAAACGGTATTCAGCAGGAGAAGAATGCGGGGAAGGTATTTGTTGACATGATGGACGGCATATGCGACGAGGCTACGGTTGTCAGTTTTGCCAGCAATGTGACCGTCGATGTCTTCATGACGACGGATAAAGATCTTCTTAAAGCAGGTATCGATGGAATGGTAGCCAGCGGCGCGACTGCCTTGTGGGATGGCGCCGGTACAGGCGTCATGGAATTAATCAACAACGGTGTCAACGAATGCCGTGCAGTAATCCTTCTGACTGATGGCGGTGAGAATTCCAGTACGCAGTATACACTTGATGATGTTATTGCACTGGCGCAGGCGAACAAGATTCGCGTGTTTACGATCGGGTTGGGAAATGGCGTGGTAGAACCCCCGTTGCAACAGCTTGCCCGTGAAACCGGCGGAGTGTATTACCACGCTCCTTCCGGCGATCAGCTGGAAGCGATCTATCGAGAAATCTCGACGATTATCAGCCAGTACTTCCAGGAATGCCAGATCATTTACAAAACCGACTGCCCTGATGGCTCTACGCGGACCGTTGAAGTAACAGTCGGTTCTCCCGTACCCATCGGCCCAGACCCGCGGTTGAAGCAGGGACCGTGCCCTGGAACCGATACGAAGGTGAAGATCTACAAAGCACCGTTTGATCCTTCCCAGTTCCAGGATATCAATATCAAGCTCGGCGAAGTAGATGTTATCGGTGGTGAAAAGGTCGATGTACCTCTCATCCTGGAAGATTATATCGACGATTATTTCAACAAGGCAACGTTCAAAGTCCTGTTCGATGAGACATGTGCGAAATTCGTCAAGATCACGACGAGCGGGTTCCTGTTAAACGGTGTTCCTATCTCGTGGAAGCCTATTTCTGGTGGGATTGAATTCACGATCGAGAAAGGAATTGATATCAACGGCCAGGGGACGTTGGCAATGCTGACGTTTGAAGCCAGTGATCCCGAATGGCCGACTCCTGGTGATATCTGTTGTGATCTCAAACTTGAAGATTGGAGCTTTGAAGCTGGTTGTCTCAACCCGATCCTCCATCCGGGAAAGATTTGTATCGAAGCCCGGAAACCGGATATTTCGTGTGACATAAACATGCCGCAGGAGTTGACATGGGAGCGGTTCAATAAAGACTACTCGCCGAATCCTTTCACCGTGCAAGCTACATTCATGAACAACGGTAATCGTGAAGCGCGTAACGGCCAGGTTAAGATACTTTATGACCCGACGGCTATTACGTTAGTCAGCCCGCAGGTTGACCAGCAGCCACTGACGCCAAAGGACATCAAAGAGAATGGCGGACAAGCCAGTGGGCGCTGGTTGGTGCGAGCATTGCATCGTGATACGGGCGATTCTGTGGAAATTTGTATCGTCGCGAACTTTGACAATCACGACCAAGTGAAATGTTGCGCCAAAGTTTGGATTCCTCCTACCGAACCTCAGTTGAAGTGCAAGGTTATTGTCCCACAAATCAAAGCGAATAAACAGACGCTGAAATATGAGCCGATGCCGTTTACGGTTACGGTAGAGGTCGAGAATACAGGTGGTATGCGTACGGATACCGTGTATGCTACCATTCATTTGGTGCCGGATCTTGATTTAGCTCGCAAACCTGGAAATACGCAGATTAAAAATGTTATTCCGTATTTCCTCGGCCCCGGGGAGCGCGGAACCGCCAGTTGGCAGGTCACGCATCCCATTACACTTGATATGAAACAGTACTCGGTGAGGGTCACTATTCGCACGAGTAATTCGGATTCCGTTGAATGCGAAGCACCGTTGATTATCCCGCAGATGGAGGGGCCACGGTTGCAATGCCAGGCCTGGACGCTTGATTCATTGCGCTACGATGAGCCCAATGATGTATACGTACCGAATCCCTTCCAGGCAACAGTGACGGTGGCCAACTATGGAACCCTGGCCGCAGACAGTGTCAGGGCGCGGATCATATTGCCTCCGGGATTTGTCCTGGATCCGGCTTCCCAATCCGATACGATGTACTTCAATCCCATGAAAGTGGATAGTTGGAAGCAGGGGATGCCGGAAAACAAGCTGAGTTGGACGGTCCGGTATACAAAGAAACTCGCTCAACGGAAGTGCTTCCCGATCGAGTTCGAAATTATCGCCATCAATCCGGTGGGACTTCCGGTTGATCCGGTTTACTGTGAAACGGAAATCTGTATTCCGAAGGCAGGTGACCCAAAGGTCAAATGCAAGATTATTGTTCCAGACAGTGTGCATCTTAATGCATCCCAGACCGGGTTGGAACCAAACCCGTTTGAGATTAAATATATACTCTGGAACGAAGGACGGCAACCGTCCACAGTATCCCATGCCCAGTTGATGATGCCGATGAACATGGGGCTTTCAATTCAAAAGCCACCATCGGGTACCATCCAGACATTGAATAAGGTGCTTCAACCTGGTGATACAATTGTTCTGACGTGGACGATCATGGTCTCGGTGTCCAAGGATCGCAGGGTACCGAACTTCCGTGTCGTCGCGTATACTCTGGATGGCAGGGATATCGAATGCAGCGATGATGTGCCTATTTCACCGTTGTCCGTGGCACTGTCCTGTAAAGCCACGGGGCCTGATACATTGCGTTACAATCGGTTAACCGATACGCATTCACCAAATCCCTTTATTGGAACATTCGAATTGATTAATGGCGGCGGATTGTTCATGCAGGATGTTGAGGCTTGCATCCAGCTGCCACCAGAGCTTTCACTCCGCGCCACGAATCCTTCACAGGATACGTGTATAGTGATTCCCCAGATCGCTTCCTTCAGGTCGGAAACGATAACATGGGAATTGGTTCTCAACGAACGTCCTGTTGTTGGAAAAACGGTACGGGTTATTGTCAGATATCACAGTCCGACGCTTGGACCGGATTGGTTCGAGTGCTACTTCGATGTCTATATCGAACCGATCATCGCGCCGAAGCTTGTGTGTACGTTAGCCGCTCCGGATACGATCAGGTTTGAGGACACGGATTATGTTCCTTCAACATTTACTGCGACGTTGCTGGCATGGAACGAAGGTTCAGGCCCGGCGGACAGCGTCCGCGCGTACTTGATCCAGGACACACGGTTCAACATCATCGACCCGCGCGGTCCGAACCGGTACTTGATGGACTTGATGCAGCCGGGCGATTCGATCAGTACGCAGTTCCTGGTGAAAGTAAACCCGCGTCAGGTATCGGGTTACGATACACTGCGAGCGGTGGTCGTCGGCGTGGGGACGGTTCCGGCAGTATGCGAATACCCGATAT
>JALUUP010000130.1 GCA_027021285.1 Bacteroidota bacterium
TCGGCAAGGGCGGCGGAATCGGGAATGAAGAACACGACGGGATTTCGCAGGGGAGGAAAGCGCACGACGTACTCCCTGTCGTTGCCGTCGCCGGGTCTCACGGCGATGAGGTCTCCGAGGGGAAGCCGGTAGTTCGTTCCGCCGGAGCTGATCCTGTACGCGCCGCGCCGTTCCGCTTCGCCGCCCAGGAAGTACTGCGCGGCGTGGGCCGCCGTCCATGAGCGCTCGTACATGTGCTTTTGGGCGGTTTCATTGCCGATTTCGAAGTACCGCACGTTCAGTGGTCCCGGCGCATAGCCGCGGCTTACGAGAATGCTGTCCCGCTTCCGCCCCCAGAAGGTCGTAGCGGGTCCGTTGCAGAATTCCACCATGTCCGCCGCGTCCTCCGCCGACATGGTGCCGAAGTTGATGGTGACCGTGAGTTCGGCGCCGATTTCCCGGCAGAAGACGATGATGTCGTCCAGGTTGACCTGGTCCGCGCTGGAAATGCGCCGCCCCGGCAGGATGAGGCGAAGGCGTTTCCAGTCGTACATGTCCGCGTTGTTGCCGCCCGGCCAGCGGATCATGGTCGGTCCGATACTCCGCGCGGAATCGATGAATTGCCCGTTCCCGGTGGTAGCGTCGGCGTAGTTCCGATTGCCGACCATGTTCGTACCCAGGATGCCGGCGGGAAAGGGGCCGACGGGTTGCCCCGCGTCCACGTGGATTACGGCCCGGCGCGCGGACTGCGCCGTGTTTGGTTCGGTCGTCGCGATCATGAGAATGGCGGCGGACAACAGGCACGTGAACCACGACCAGGCAACAAGGCTGTTGCGCGTACTTGTATGCGTCTTCATCTATTGACACTCCGTTGTTTCTGTAACAAAGATTTGGGAAACGCCGTGCATCGCCGCGGTATCCAAACGGTGAAGCAACCGGCTTCAAATATTAATCATTCTTCCATCCCGTGAAAACCGGTTGAACTCGCGGGCCGGTGTTCACTCCGGCCTGCGCGCGTACGCGGCATCAAAAACCGTCCTGAGTCGCGGAGGGACGTCACGTATTCCGTCGATTACCGCCTTGGCCCAGTCGAAGTACTCCTGCCGACGCCGGAGCGGCCAGTCCGGTGGCGGATGGTCCGCGATGTCGCGAAGGTTGCTGATTTTGTCGGCAATCTTGACGAGAGCCGGTTTTTCCGTCAGCTTTGGCGCGTGCATGATCTGGAGCAGTTTTCGTACTTGCTTGGGCAGGCTCTTTTTATCCGTGACGTCCATCACGATGTCGCGTATGACGGGACCGAATTCTCTTTCCAGTTCTTCCGGCGTCGTATCAGTGTCCTCCACGGTATCGTGGAGAATTGCGCCGCAGATGACATCCACGTCGGTGATGCCGCCTTCGTTCACGAGAATATCGGCAAGAGAAATGGGATGGTTGATGTAAGGCAACGCATCTTCGTCTTTTCGCCGCTGGTTTCGGTGCTTGTGTGCCGCGAAGGCAAGCGCCCTGACGATTTTCCGGAGATCGGAGGAGGTAGATTCTTTCATATAAGAGCTGTTGTTGTTAATACGGCGACCTGCTGATACCCAGGTGTGCGGTGATTCTATCGATCTCGATACACGCCTCGAGTTTCCCCATGTAATCGCGAACTGCAAGGTCGTTTTCCAGCTCCCGGACAAGGGCGTGAAACGTTCGTTTCTTTTCTGGATTCTTCAAGTCGGTTGATGTTAAAAGTCCTTTGCACTTTATGCGGGTATCAGATATTGTTTTCAGCGCTTTGTGATCTTGCAGCATCTCACGGTTCGAAATTCCGAGTTCGAGCAAGCGATCGATGTATGACAGTTCATTGTCGTCATTCGTAAAGAATTGATGGATAGAGGGATGAAGATTCAAATCGTAGATGTTCTTCCTTAAGTAATCTCCATTCTCTTCCGGAGAAATATTTGAATCGTTGAATGTGACGAGAAACAATGCCGTGAAAAAGCCCACGATAGACAAACGCCAGGTTTTCATTGGACTCTTTTGCGTGTGTCGTAACAAGCCGAACTCGCTCAACTGGTGAGCGGCTTTCCGGATGTTGGTGATGCATCGTGTGGCCCCGGTCTTTGTTTTTTCAAAGTCTTTTATCGAGAGCTTTTCCCTGTGCAGATCGATAAAGCCGCGGATAACTTCCAGGATGGGCTTCGGATTAACGTATGTCGTCAGCATGTAGGAAAGCAATGCCGGCTGGTAATAATGGGACGGGATACCACGGGGGTACGTTGGATGATCTATCTCCAAGGAGACGCGTATGAGATCGTTGTTAATAAAAATATTGCCGGCAAGATAATCGTCAAACTCAATCTCACTATCCCATGTTCTGCGGTGGAACTTCCAGGATTGAATCATCCCCTCCAGGAAGGCGATCTTTGTCTCAACATTATTCTCGATGTTCCGGAACTTCAATATGTAATCTCGTTCTTTGAAAGGTCCCGGATGGAATTGAATCAGGTTGTCGATGAGCTCTTCGAAATGCGTGACCTCGTTTTTCCCAAGGCCGGTTGGTATGTAATCTGGATAAGCCATGTGAATCTCCTATTCGTAGGAGGGAAAGGTAGTTGGCGAAACCGTGACTGTAAAAAGGAAGAATTCCCAGACAGCTTTTTATCCCACTTGAAACAATCCCAGCCCGTGGATTTATCCGTGGCAACGCTCATCACCGTATCACGACCAGCTTGCGAACCATTACGGTTCGCCCGACGGAAAGCACGGTAAAATACACGCCCGGCGGGAGGTCGGCGGTCGAGATGGAAGAGCGGTGTCGGCCGGCGTCAAGCTTCGCGTCGAGGACGCACCTGACGACGTTCCCCAGGCGATCACGTATGACCAGTTCGACGTCGGATCGATGGTCCAGCGAAAACACGATTTCCGTGGCCAAAGCGGCCGGGTTCGGATACGCCGCTTCTAGCGTCACGCCCTTGGCCGCAGCTTGCTGGTGGACACCGGTTATCGAGGCCAGGATTCGCTGATACGCTTCGCCCGTGGGACTGAGCACGTTCAAAAAGATGTTCGTCGCCGCCGCCTGGTTCAGCAGGGCGATCCGCTGTGCGGCGGGAAGGAAGCGCACCTGGTCGTACTCGAGGTAGGCGTAGAAGTACTGCATCCAGAAAAACGAGCAGAACGTCATGCGCGTATGGAACGCCGTCTTGACGATGGTTTCCAGGAAGTGAACGTCCAGCGGCGACCAGAAGCTGTACACGTCGCGGGCGAAAATCTCTCCGAAGGAGATCTTCCCAAGTTCCGCGTCGGTGATTTTGTAAGCCCAGCTCTCTCCGAGGACGAATTCCTTTCCGCGGGAGCGGGCCAGGTCCGCGATGGTAAACACCTTGTCGAGGAAGTAATTC
>JALUUP010000131.1 GCA_027021285.1 Bacteroidota bacterium
ATGAACGTGGCTGCGATCCCGATGCGATTCAATTGGCGCACCTGGTCCTGCATCAACGCAATCAGCGGCGTGACCACGATGGTCAGTCCCTCCAGCATCAAGGCGGGAAGCTGGTAGCAGAGGGATTTCCCGGCCCCGGTGGGAAGCACGGCCAGAACGTCCTTTCCGCCCAGGAGTGTGGTGACGATTTCTTCCTGCCCGGGACGAAAATCGGTGTGGCCGAACCGCGTGCGCAGAAGTGCTCGTGCTTCCTCGATGTCCACCTGGCCGCTCACAATGATACAGGGAGATCAGGAGTAATAAGGCTTCAGTTCGTGCGCCATGTATGCAGTGACGGCCGCAATAACCCCGAAATCATCGAGATATCCGACCAGGGGAGCAAGGTCGGGAATGGCGTCGATGGGCGAAATGAAATACGCCAGGGCGCTTACCACCACTGCTTTCCGGTACCACTTGACTTCCGGGTCGGTCATGTAGCGGAACAAGGCGATGACATCCTGCGCGAACCGGATTTTCTTTCCGACGTTCTCCATTTTTTGTTCGAAGCCACTGCGCACGTATTCTTCCTTCCGGGAGTACTCGGCTTCGTTCTCGGGAATTTCGGACAGTTCCGCGGGAAGCTCTTGGGATACTGTGGTGTCGTGTTCGTTCATCATTGCATCAGACCGGCTTGATGTATAAACGTAATGGATAATTAAGATAGGAGCATACGCGCTAAGTCTCAAGAAGGGCGGCAATTTTCCCTGCAAGGCCGTGACACGCGGAAACGGTGGCCACGAGGAATTCCGCGCTGCCGTGCTCTTCCAGATGATTGATACCTTCGCGGATCGTCCGGAGCAGTTCGACTGCCGGCAGAGCGAATACACCGTAATACAGCTCCTTCGGGTAGAACAGGACGGGGAACAAGTTATGCTCCTCGGCAAAGTTTCGCAAGGTTTCGGACATGTCCCAGGTTTTCGTTGACCTGGTGGCGGGGCATATGCGCGGTTCGATGCATGTCCGCGGACAGGTCCAGGTGGCAAAACTCACGGCCTGCATGTCCGAAGGCAGGCGCGTGGAATAGGGGGTATCCGGAGGTTCGTCGAGTTGCCGTTGGACGCAGCGAACCGGTCGTCCGGTAAAGGCGTGGACGAGAGAGCGCCGGAAAACCTCGAACAAGAGATGTGGAGCCAGGGGATCGGGAACGAACAGGTCCCGCGGAGCGCCCGATTCCAGGAATGGAAGCCACCGATCCACAAGAACTTCCAAAACATCGCGATGGACGATACGCGTATCGGGCGGGAGTTCGCCTCTTGGAAACGAACGGGATGTATCGGGTTCGATAACCAGGATGTCGGCGGGTGCGACAAGGCCGCGTGTCATTCCTTTCCGGAGAAGTTGCACGTGCAGGGCTCCGAAATCGCGCAAGCCAACGATGACGAACGTTTCCCGGTCTCGTGGTGTTATTGTCATGCGTTCAAGATACATCAATCGAAGAGAATTTGTATTTTGAAATTTTAGAACAAGGAAATCGAACATTGCGCGTCGCGTTTTTCACGAACAGAAACTTCAGGTAAGATGAATGAAACTTGTAACATGTAATCGTAACGGCGAAGCTCGTTTGGCGCTTGTCGCCGCAGAACGCATCGCCGATCTCGCGGATGCCCATACTGCCATGAAACCTGGAAGTCCGCCGTTCTTTTCCGACATCATGACGTTTCTCCGTGCGGGAGGCGAGGCGATGAAAGTCGCCACCGAGATCGAGGAATGGGCGAACGATCTAGCGGACGCTCCTTTTCTCATACCGCTGGGAGAAGCTGAGCTCCTGGCGCCGATTCCCAGACCCGCGTCGATGCGCGATGGATACGCCTTTCGCCAGCACGTGGAAACCGCGCGGCGGAACAGGGGCGTGGAAATGATTCCCGAGTTCGACCGGTTCCCCGTATTCTATTTCACGAATCACCAGGCCGTTACCGGGCCGGGCGCAGTCAAGGTCATGGAGCGCCATCTGGAGAAACTGGATTTCGAGCTTGAGTGCGCAATCGTTATCGGAAAAGAAGGACGCAATATCCCCGCTTCCGACGCGGATGAGTATGTCGCAGGCTATATGGTCATGAACGACTGGAGCGCCCGCGTATTTCAGATGGAAGAAATGAAACTAAATCTCGGTCCGGCAAAAGGAAAAGATTTCGCAACAAGTCTCGGTCCGTACCTTGTTACTACCGATGAACTCGCGGAACGGCGGATTCCCGGCGAGCGCGGAGACAGGTACGACCTGGAAATGACGTGTACCGTCAATGGAATCCAGGTGTCAGGAGGAAACCTGAAAGACATGACCTGGACGTTTGCGCAGATCATCGAGCGCGTCTCGTACGGAGTAACGGTGTATCCCGGCGACGTTATTGGATCGGGGACGGTTGGGACGGGGTGTTTCCTCGAGTTGAACGGTTCTGGGGTCACCAATGACCAATGGCTTCAACCTGGCGACACCGTCGTGTGCACCATCGATCTGCTCGGTTCTCTCGAGAATACTATTGAAATCGAATAAAAGCGGGAACAATCCGTAACGCGGCGTTTCAATATCAAGGAGCAGGATACCAATGAATCAAAAGAGCGATCTTCACGGCAAGCAACGCTTTTTAACTTTTTCCGCCGATGAAATGACATTGTCGGAACGCCATCACCTCATGTTGGGCGGTGTTGCGCCGCGTCCGATTGCTTTGGTTGCTACGATTTCGGACGAGGGCCGGGTCAACCTGGCGCCGTTCAGTTTTTATAACGCCTTCAGCGTCGATCCTCCGATTGTCGTGTTTTCACCGGCATACCGCGGCTCCGATGGATCGCCCAAGCACACACTTCTGAACATCCTGGAAACAGGGGAATTTACCATCAGCGCCGTTACGTCGGGTATGGTTGAACAGGCGAGCCTCGCTTCCGCGGATTATCCTTCGGGAGTCGATGAGTTCGTGAAGGCGGGGTTTACCAGGAAAGAAAGCGATAACATCCGGCCTCCCGGCGTCGCGGAAAGTCCGTTCATCATGGAATGCAAGTTATTCGATCACCAGGATTTCGGAGGTGGACCCGGAAGCGGGAATTTGATCGTGGGCAAGGTTGTAAGGTATCACGTCAGTCAGTCCGTATACATCGACGGACGTTTGGATCCGTTCAAGCTCGATCTGATCGGTAGGATGGGGGAGGCGTGGTACTGTCGCGCTCAAGGTTCCGCGCTGGTGGAAATTGCAAAACCTCGCCACGTGGGTATTGGTATCGATGCCCTTCCGGAATGGATCCGGACGAGTCCCGTACTCACTGGAAATGACCTCGCACGGCTGGCCGGTGTGGAACGCCTTCCGGACAACGAACTTCTGCGAAACCGGT
>JALUUP010000132.1 GCA_027021285.1 Bacteroidota bacterium
ATCGACCCCGGGACGCAGGGCAAGATGGTAGGTATTCGCCAGGATAATTTCCGCGCCCGCTGATTCCAGGTCCTCGTGGAGCAATGTCTTGACGATTCCCTGGGTCCCGACCGGCATGAACACCGGCGTGGAAACCGTTCCATGACCGGTCATGATTCTCCCCGCTCTCGCCCTTGTGTTGCTATCCATATGGTCGAGAAAAAATTCCATATCATGTAAACTTAGAGACCGGACGGTTGAGAAACAACAATGCTGCCAGCCGGAAATTTAGAATTCAACGTTGAATCCAAAAACAGGGAAAAATGGAAGGTGATCAATCTCACGAATTTCATTCTCCCGGCCATCCCACACGTAGGCAAACACGTTCTTGCGGTTGTAGAGATTTCGTAGTTCGGCGAAAGCGACGATATCCCATCCCCGGAAATTCAACCTCAGATCGATCCGGACATCGAGACGATGGTACTCGGGATACCGGGAGGTCATGAATTTTCCGCGTCGGAAAACCCCGCGCCGGGCGGTGGTGGACGCCTTCACGTCAAACGGCGTGTACGGCCTTCCCGTTGCAAACTGCCACCGCGCGCTCAGCATCCAGCTCCGGGAAAGCTGCAATCCGCCGGTCAAAGTTACGGCATGTGTATGATCGAACGCGCCTGGCGCCCATCCCCCGGCGAGGGCCTTGAAGCGGGTCTTTGCGAACGAGTAACTCAGGATTCCGTAGTACCCACTGGATAATTTCTTTTCTATGGAAACGTCTATCCCGCGCGCATAACCGACGCCTGCGTTCACCGCTTTCCCTCCGTAAAAGAACCCACCTTCCAGGCCCAGCGAATTATACATCATTGTCGGTTCTTCCACGCTGACCAGGTAATTCCGGTATTCCTTGGCGTAAACCTCGGCAGTAAATTTCCAGTCGGGAATTACGAGATATTCAACACCGCCGGTAGCAACATCGGCGTACATGCTCTGGAGTTTCTTATTGTCGGGATGGGTGCTCAACCAGATATACGGCGGGTTCTGGTATAGGCGCGCTGCCGAACCGATCAGAGTGACATTCTGCCAAAGTCGCCACCTGATACCCGCCCTTGGCGAGAGTGTAAACTCGTCCAGGTACGCAAAATGATCAATCCTGAGGCCGGCCTTGAGCAAGAAATTAGAGAACAGGAACATTTCGCTTTCGCTATATAACGCGAACTTCAACGATTTTTCCCTGACCTCCGTATCGATGGATGACAACGCATTCCCAAACGCGCTCGTATCACCGGCCCACTCCAACGTATTACGGAATTCCACGGGTTTGAACTCGATCCCGCTGCGCAGGAAAAACCGGGGTGAAAGCTGGAGATAATTTTCCGCCCGTACCGTAATTTCTTTTTCGAAGCCAACGACATCGCGCAATTTTCTGCCGGTTGAGTCCTGAGTTTTAAACGTGTATTCGCCTCGCGTAACAGACGCGCTGATATCGATGTGCCCCTTGCGACCGAAATTCGATACCCATCTTCCTCCCACCAGGTACTGATCCTGTGAATTACGCGCCCGGTCGATCCGCAACGACGGCATCAGGTATTCCCCGTCAGAGCGGGAATAGTCTATTGCATCAAGTCCCGCCAACGCGATAATGGTAATGCTGTTCCTGTAATCCACGTTCCAATTCAGTTTCCCCATAAAGTCCCAGTAGCGGGGCCTGGGTTTTTCTTTTTTCGGCCCCCCGGCAAGATCGAGGTAACTTCTCCGAACGGAAAGAAGCCAGTTCGCCGATGCGCCCGCCGGGCCACCCAGCGCCGCTCCCACGGCGTTGGAGTTGATACCCAGCGTCCCCTCGACGTTATGGATATTCCCTTCCCGCATGTTCAATTCGAGTATTGACGATAGGCGGTTGCCATAGCGGGCGCTGAAGCCCCCGGTCTGCACTTGCATGCTTCGCAGCTGGTTCAGGTTATACATGCCGAGAAGACCGCCGGAAAACCCCTGAAAGCCAAAATGATCGGGCAAGGGTAACTCGAAGCCGTCCACGTACACGACGTTCTCAACCGGCGAACTACCTCGCACAATGGATTCGGTCCGACTGTCGATAAGTGGCTGAATGCCCGGCAAACCTGCCAAAAACCTCTCCGGGTCCTCGAGTGCCCCCGTACTGCGACGCACCTCCTCGAAATCAAATTGCAGAACACGGGAAACAGCCATCGGATCAAAGTAAAAGTATGACGACGGAGGAGCGATCGTCCGGAGTGGGTTCTTTATTTCTTCCAGCTCTACCTGGAGAAACACGGATCGTCCACCGGCGGCGACGACATCAGATTTGAATTCCGTCGTAAAGCCACGTGTAGAAAACCGTAAGTGATACACACCCGGGATAACCCGCTCGATGGTGAAATACCCGTTGTCGTCAGTATAACCTTTGTAACCGGTACCCAGGACGATGACCTTGACACCGATCAACGCCTGCCTGGTTACACGGTCGATCACCCGGCCTGTAATTGTAGATGTAGAGAAAAGAGAGGATTGGGAGTACAGATTGTGGGGGCTCGCCGTGAAAAGGAATGACAGGATCAGCACAGTCGCGTGAAAGCCCAATCTACCGTTGAGAAATCTCATTCCTCCTCATAGAGCCGTGAAAATGTAAGGTTTCGACAACTTCACTGTCCCCGTTTACAAGCAGTAATATAACCAAAAAGCCGTATTCCCGCGCACCATCGATTGATATCGCAACCACGCGACACATCCACGTTCGCGAGAAACGATGAGAAAAAACCGGGGAGGAACCCCGGCGCGATACAGGCACAGAACGTAGCGACCTCAGGCTGCGAGGGTTTCCATCATTCTCGTCTTACTGGAGATGATTTCTTCCAGTTCGTCTTCATAGAAAAATTTCTTTTGGCCGAACGCAGGTTTGAGCTCATCCAGCCAGCTCGCATTCGGATCGAACTGTGCGAAGAAAGGCCGATCGACCCAGTCGGGATTTCGTCCCTGGATAAAACGCAGAACGAATACTTTTTCTCCGTTCACATCGACGATCCCGGATACTTCAACTTTACCCGGTGTCGCGGACATGGAAGGACCGCGGACTGTGCGAGAAAGTCCGTTGACGCATTTGTACGCATCGCGGAAAATTCTATGAGCCTGTTCCAGGGGTACCTTGAAATAATCGCGCGCGCCGGTGTCCCGTTCCACGAACATATAGTATGGCACCATGCCCAGCCTGACTTGTTCGCGCCACATTTCTTCCCAGATTTCCGGCCGGTCATTGATATGAGCGACAAGAGGCGATTGTGTGCGAATCATCGCGCCGGTATCGAGAACGCGGCGTATCGCTTCCAGCGCCACAGGTGTTTCCAACTCCCGAAAATGATTGT
>JALUUP010000133.1 GCA_027021285.1 Bacteroidota bacterium
GTCCAGCCGGGGAAGAAGGCGGGCGGTATCTCCCGCAACCAGGAATCGTTGATGCCGCACCGGGAGCCCCGACGCAAGGTTCGGATTGTGCGACAGCAGGCTGTTGGAATACCCGAACGGCATCACGCCGGGAACGATATCCATGCGGCGCTGCGCGGCGTAGTCCCGGAGCGCTTTCAACGAATCGAAGTACCTTTCCGGCAACGTCGTCAGTCGGCTGAACTTGGAATCGACCAGGTTGACGCCGTTGAGCCTGTATCTCGCCGCAACGTCCCAGACCGGCTTGGCCCGGTCGATGTTGCCTCCCACCAGGATGTTCACGCTGTAGTAGAACCATCGAAGAGGAAATTCCGGAACATCGACCACGCGGCACGCGCGAATGGATTTCCCATCAATTCCCGCGTCCAGGAGCTGGAAAAATGAATCGATGCCGTAGTACAGGCCGCGTTCGTCGGAGCCCGCGATGATGACTCGTCGCGGCATTACGTCCAGGACGTATCCCTCCGCTCCGGGATAGGCCCGCGTGACCCGTATCGGCTGGTCCGGGACGCGGGCGAGCAGGCTGTCCACAACATCGCCGCCGACGCCGAGCACGATACCCGTCCGCGCCGTGTCCCCCGGCCGCCACGTCCGGACTGCAAGCGTATCCAGTCCGCGGCTTCGCAGCCGGGCGTTCACGATCGCCGCGTATTCCCGCGCGGGTTGTCGCGGATCGAGAAAGAGACGGTGCGAAGGATGAACAGAAAAGACGGCGGAGTACTGGGGACGCACGTACGCCTGCCTGGGCGGGGGATAGAGCGAATCCAGGACCGCCTGGGCATGGGCAACGGGCGCGACAACGGTACATACGAGAAACCAGGTTGCGAGTTGGCGGGGCATAGAAATCAGGTTAGAGGTTATAGGTAATAGGGGTTTGGCCGTGGTTTGTTGCCCGTGGACTTATTCATCTTTTTCCGATATGTGTTTCGGAATTCGAGGTCATGGCAAGGATTACGCCCCGCGACGACGGGCCCGTGACGTCCGTCATCGTTGAAAAGACGCAAGGACCTTGATCCTTTTAACCATTCTTCCCGAAACCGCCTGGAGAACATACATACCCGGCGACAAGCGCTCGTTCACGGAAATCGCAAACTCTCCCCCCGGAACAAGCCCGGAATAGATATTTCGGGTCGTTCTTCCCAGCACGTCGATAAGCTCGATATCCACGCGCCGGGAAGCGTCGGCTGTAACCAGGACGGTTCCCGTTCCCGGGAACGGATTGGGATAGACGGCAAGGCGCATCTCCCGCGGGGCAGGCATTTCCCTGATACCCGTGAGAGGCGACTTCAAGCGGGTTACCATGATGTCGTACTGCGTAATCCGTTCCGTCCAGCGATTATCGAGCCATGCGAGGTACACGGCGTCCCGGTCAACGGCGAGGGCGGGCATCACGCTGTCAAAATCGCCCGTCGAAACCGGGGAGAAACTCGAGTCGGCAAAGGCGCCGCCCGGGAGGATCCACCGCGCGCTCAACCGCTGCCTGCCGCCGTCATCCGATTCCCATACGACGAGATACGCGCCGTTGCACCAGGCAACGGCAACGTGCCCAAACCGCAGCGACCTCCTTTTCGCATCGACGAGAAGGTTTGGCCCCGATATCGTTCCCTCGGGATCGACGAACGCGGCGTACACCTTCCAGTCACCGTCCCGCGCGTCGGTCCAGGCGACAAGGGCGTTTCCCCGGATATCGGTGGCCACGACAGGCGGACCGACGTTGGCGCGATCGGGGGCTTCGCTTACCCGGATGTTGCCGCCCCACCGGAACGCCCCGATGGCGCATTTCTGGAAATACACGGCGCGCTTGCCGTCCCGCTTGTCCACCCACACCGTGAAGTACGCGTCCCCGCTCACGGCCACGTCCGGCAGAAAAGCGTTCAGCGATTGGAGGTCGTTCAGCCTCAGCGTATCGCTGATCCGCGCGCCGAGATAATCCCACTCCTGCAGAAACACGGCTTCCTTGTCGAAGCTCTGCTGCCAGGCGATAACCGCCCGCGAATCAAACTGCCGAACGCGCGGATTCGTCGCCCTCCCGGCGGCGATCGTGACAGGCGGCACGGCCGGAGCGAAGGAGGTATCGAAAACGGCGTACCGGATAGCAGAGGCATTGCCGGCGGAATCGTATTGTTGCCACACGAGGCCCAGTTGATTCGGCCGTGTGAGGTAGGCAGCATCGGGTTTCGTCAGGAGCCACGAGCGCCGGCTGACCAGGATGTTCTCGCCGAGGTAGCCTGGAAAAGTGACCTTCTGCGCGAAGATCGCGTGATCCAGTTGGCCGACGGTAAGACGCCGATCCTCCCACACCACGATGACGGTGGAATTCGGCAGTGTTACTACCGCGGGCCGCGCGTACACCACGCTGCCGGTCGACTCGTTCAGGAGCACCTCCGTGCCGGCGGTTCCCTGGGCCGCAAGCGACCCCGTCCATGCCGCGAAGACCGCCGCGCCCACGAGCACGCGACGCGTCATCCACCGGAACACAGCGGAGCAACGCCGGTAAATCCCCGGCTCTCGGCATCCTCGGGTGAACAACCGCCTGGTGCGCATGGCATAATCGGGTAAATGTTGTGGTAATGTCGCGGGACGTAACCCGCCTGATGTTTCCTGTTACTGCCTGAAGCTACGACCTGCCCAGCAATTCCGCAATAGCTTGTTCAAGTTGTCGTTCATACCCGAGCGAGGGACCGAAAAACACGTAACGGACGACACCCTTCCTGTCGAGGAGAAACGTCTGCGGGATGTAATCGACGCCATACGCCTTCAGCGCTTCGCGGGAATTGAGGTACACCGGGAACGTGTACCCGCGATCGCGAATAATGCCCTCGAGCACGAGCGTATCCGTGGAGGCGTACACGGCCGCGACCTCGAAATCTTCCGCTTCGTACCTGGTGAAAAGCTTCTGCAGAGCGTCCGTTGTTTTCGGGCACGGTCCGCAGTTGTTGTGCCAGAAATTCAGCGCCACGACCTTGCCTCTCAGCGTTGAAAGCCGAACCGCATCGCCCCCGAACTCCTTCAACACGACGTCGGGAGCGGTTTTCCCCACGTACGCTTTCCTGACCCGTTCCTTGTACTTCTCGTGCGCTTTCTTCTTTGCCGCCATCTCGCCGGGATCAACCATGACCGCTACATCCGCTTCCATCTGGTCCACCGGGATTTTTTGCCGGTAGTGAAACGCCATCGTGACGTCGTTCAGCAAGTAGAAGTATGTCCGCGTTGCGAGATTGAGGAACTTGAAGTTCTCCCCGGCCTGGGCGTCCAGCAACTGCAACTGCTCGATGATATCAAACCGGGTGTCCGGCGCGTTCCTGGTAG
>JALUUP010000134.1 GCA_027021285.1 Bacteroidota bacterium
TTTCCGCGCAATGATCAGTTGCTCTTCCGTCATGTCGATCCCGATGACGCGTCCGTTTGTTCCAACGAGGCTGGAGACGAGATAGGCATCGCGGCCCGTGCCGCACCCGAGATCGAGCACGGTGCAACCCTCGATGGCGTCGGGGATGGGAGAACCGCAGCCGTAGAACTTCTCGATGATTTCGTCTTCGAGGAGGGAGAGGATTTCCCGGTGGCGCGGCGCAAGATCGTCCATGCTGCAGCACGTGCTGGTCCGGAGGTCCGAGGAGTCGCCGAGAATCTTCCCGTAGTACTGTTGAACGGTTTCGCGTGTCGAAGAAGAGTTGTGCATGGAATTACTCACGGTGATATGTGGTTGCTCGCAGATTCGAAATAACGTAACACAACTGCCGCGCCCGGCACAAGGCCAGGGGAGTGAAGGACGAAGCGCCGTTCCGGTACCGCAATATCTCGAAGATTACAGCTTGCCGGGATCGAACGACTGGAGGGTCTTCATGTAGTTCGCCCGTTCGAACGCCGCCGGTTCCGCCACGTTCTTTTGGCTCATGGAGCCCTTCATTTGCTCGACGGAGACGTATTCGTGTTTTTCCATCCATTCCTGGAGCTTGTCCAGGATGGCGCGGGCATGCCGGATGCCGTGCCGGTACAGGGCGGAGCAGAGCATCGTCACATCCGCGCCCGCCATGAGCATCTTGAGCACGTCCAGCTCGGTGTAGATGCCGGTGGTGGCGGCGAGACTTGCTTCGACGCGCCCGTGCAGCACCGCGATCCAGCGCAGCGGGAGGCGCATTTCGTGCTCGGTGCTCAGGATGAGGTTTGGAAATACTTCAAGGTTCTCCAGGTCGATGTCCGGCTGGTAGAACCGGTTGAAAAGGACGAGCGCGTCCGCGCCCGCTTCGTCGAGCTGCCGGGCCACGTTGGCCAGGGCGCTGAAGAACGGGCTGATTTTCACTGCCACGGGAATGGAGACGGTTGCCTTGATGCGTTTCACGTCCTCGATGTACATGGCTTCGACTTCGGCGGAGGTGAGGTCCATGCCGGTGGCGATGTAGTAAATGTTAAGTTCCAGCGCGTCCGCGCCCGCTTCCTGGATCTGGCGGGCGTAGTCCATCCATCCGCCGGCGGAGACGCCGTTGAGACTGGCGATCACCGGTATATCCACCGCTTCTTTCGCTTGCCGGAGATGGTTGAGATACTCGTCGGGTCCCAGGTTGTAATTCTCCATGTCCGGGAAATACGAAAGGGATTCGGCGTAGCTCTCCGTGCCGCGCACCAGGAAGTGATCGAGGGCATGTTCCTCGTGGGCAAGCTGTTCCTCGAACAGGGAGTAGAGCACCACGGCGGAAAGCCCGCTGTCTTCCATGGCACGGATCGTGTCGATTTCCTTGGAAAGGGAGGAAGCGGAAGCAACCAGCGGGTTCTTCAACTTCATGCCCATGTACGTTGTGGAGAGTTCCATGTCGTTGTCCGTTTGTCGATCGTGAGAATGAAAAAACACCCGGCGGAAAGAACGGTGCGTCCTTCCCGCCGGAGCGAAAAGACCGGTTATTCAGCCTTGCCGTCGCCGCTGAAGTCCAGCGCCGCCTGTTGCTCGTACCAGTGGTATCGTTTCTTGATGTCTTCCTGGGCTTTCTCCAGCAGCATCTTCGCCCGTTCCGGCATGCTCTTGCTCAACATGCGGAACCGGGTTTCATTGTAGGCGAAATCCTTGAGAGAAATCTTGGGCGGCCGCGATTCCAACTTGAGAGGATTCTTCCCCAGCCGTGGATTCAGCGGGTTGTACCGGTACAGGGGCCAGAAACCGCTGTCCACGGCGCGCTTCTGCTGTTCGGCGCCGTACCGCAGGTCGTAACCGTGGGCGATACATGGGCTGTAGGCAATGATGAGTGAAGGGCCGTCGTACGCTTCCGCTTCCAGGATGGCGCGGACGGTCTGCGTGTCGTTGGCGCCCATGGCGATCTGGGCGACGTAAATGTTGCCGTAGGTCATGGCGATGGCGCCCAGGTCCTTCTTGGCGAGCGGCTTGCCTGCTGCGGCGAACTTTGCCACCGCTCCCATCGGCGTCGCCTTGGACATCTGGCCGCCGGTGTTGGAGTACACTTCCGTGTCCAGCACCAGCACGTTGACGTTCCGGCCCGAGGCGAGAACATGGTCGAGACCGCCGTATCCGATGTCGTATGCCCAGCCGTCTCCTCCCATGATCCACACGCTTTTCTTGACGAGGAAATCCGCCAGCGACAACAGGTTCTTCGCTTCCGGCGTTCCCAGGTCTTCCAGTTTTTTCTTGAGCATCTCCACGCGCTCCCGCTGTTCATAAATCCCCGCTTCGTCGGACTGGTCGGCGTTGAGGAGCGCCTGCACGAGATCGTCGCCCACCTGGCCGGACAATTCCGCCAGGAGCTCCCGCGCGTGCTCGGTATGCTTGTCGATGGTGAGGCGGAATCCGAGGCCGAACTCCGCGTTGTCCTCGAACAGCGAGTTGCTCCAGGCCGGGCCGCGTCCGTCGCGGTTTTTCGTCCAGGGAGTCGTGGGCAGATTGCCGCCGTAGATAGAGGAGCATCCGGTGGCGTTGGCGATGATGGCCCGGTCCCCGAAGAGCTGGCTCACCAGTTTCACGTACGGCGTTTCGCCGCAGCCGCCACAGGCGCCGGAGAACTCGAAGAGCGGTTCGAGAAACTGCGTGCCCTTGACCGTGTTCACGCCGACGATGCGGCGGTCGATTTCCGGTATTTGCAGGAAGAAGTCCCAGTTCCGGCGTTCCTGTTCGCGCAGCGGTTCCTGCGGGACCATGTTGATTGCTTTGAGCCGTGTCTCCTGCTTGTTCTTGGCCGGGCAGAATTCCACGCACAGGTGGCAACCGGTGCAATCTTCCACCGCGACCTGGAGCGTGTACTTCTTGGGGCCGAATTCCTTGCCCCTATAATCCGTGCTCTTGAACGTTTCGGGAGCGTCGGCGAGGATTTCCTCGTCGTACACCTTGGCCCGGATGGCGGCATGGGGACAGATGATCACGCACTTGCCGCACTGGATGCACACCTCGGTGTCCCATTCCGGGACCTCGAGCGCGATGTTGCGCTTTTCCCAGGCTGCGGTGCCGGTGGGGAAGGTGCCGTCCACGGGGAACTTGCTCACCGGGATATCGTCGCCCCGGCCCGCGATGATTTCCGCCGTCACCTCGCGCACGAATTGCGGCGCTTCGTCGGGAACGATGGGCGGGAGTTCGATGGCGCTGGTAACCTCGGCCGGGACCTTGACCTCGTGGAGATGCTCCAGCGTCATGTCCACGGCGGCGTAGTTCTTGCGCACGACCTCG
>JALUUP010000135.1 GCA_027021285.1 Bacteroidota bacterium
ATTCGCAAGACGCACTTACGATAGAATACGATTTCATTCATCGTTCGGAGTATGCCAACATAACAGTTTATGACCTGCTCGGACGTAAGCTCTTGAGCGTGATCGAGACCGATATTGAACCTGGAAAATATAGAAAGACCTTTTCGCTACGGTCTCTGCGTGGAGTTTCTTTTTCTCCATGCATAATTGTAATGCTCTCTACGAACAACCTTGTGCCAATTTCAACAATGATTATTATTTCAAAATGAGAGGGAAAATTTGATCTTTCATGGTACAACATATCTATGAAGGAAAACACAGCAGTGGCTATGGGATCAATCCCGCAAAACTTCGGTCGTGGATTCGTCATCCGTATGTGGAGATGACGCGATTCCGGGCCGGGGATTCTGTGCCCGTCACACCGACAAAAAAGCCCACGATTTCAAGCGTGGGGCACCGGCGGCAGACACCTTCCTTCCCAACCGATTACAAAACCATCGAAATGGTTCGTCATCATTTTACAGGCCGTGTTTACCCACGGATAAATCCGTGGGCTGGGGCTCATACAGTGGTAGGGTAGATAGCAAGGTCGCCCCCAAGAAGCATCAAATCCAAAATCCCAATCCCTACCTCCACCTCCAGCTTCCCGGTCGCCGGGGGCGCGCGGGCGAGGGCTGCTCCTTCACGATGACCACCGGCTGCTCCTTCGTCCTTCCCGGGAAATCCGCGGGCACGGCAATCCGCCCGCGGTCCTTGCGAAGGGGATCGATACTGAAACTCCGCTCCGCCGCCACCACGATCTCCGGCTTCAGACCCTCGTTCGAGATCATCTCCGTGAATTTCCGTCGGCCCTCCACGAGGTCGTGCAAGTAGTAATCAATCTGTTCCCGGCTGTACATCTTGTGCACGTCCCACTCGTCGAGCGAGGCGCCTTCCACCGAGGCGATGGACTTCGCGCCCAGGATTCCCTTTTCGTAGCGGTTCGTGCCGCGCAGGTCCCCCCGCTGAATGGCCGCCATGAGGTTGAGCGGAACCCGTTCCGTCTTGCGCACCATGCGCTTTTTCCTGCGGCCGTTTTCTTCGTACTCCTCGATGATCTCGCCCATGCCGCCCGTGTTGTACTGGAGGAAACGCACCTTTCCGGGATAGCGGTGGACAAGGTTCATGATGAGATCGTGAAAGCGGTTCACCTTCTGCGCGCGTGAGCCCACGATAAATGGATCGGTACCCACCACCCGCACGGACTCGCCCGCACGGTCGGGGTCGGAAGCGTAGCTGAGCGTCGTCTCGCCCCAGAGATACGCGAGGATTCCTTCCTCCGGCGTCAACTCCTGCGCGAAGGGCATGATGGTGTTGCGCCGCGTGATGAAGGCAAAGATCAACCCGTCGATTTCGCCCAGGGGCGGGATGTTGATGGTTGGCGCGGCGATGCCGACGAGCCTGTTGCCCCGCTTGATCCGCAGCTTGCTCCGGAACACGATGGCCCGGCCGTTGCCGCACAGGGATTCGTCCAGGAACTGCGGGACACCTTTCGCGTCGATCATGACGTTCTCGTACAGGGCCGTCTTGTCCACCAGCGCGTTGTACATGGCTTCCTGCTGGTCGGGCATCACGTCGGTCTTGACGTAGAAATTATTCTCCGAGCCGAAGGCGGATCCGTCCTCCCGCAGGAACACGATATCGTCCTGGGCGACTTCCGTCCTTTCCCCGTCCCCCTCGTCCAGTCCGAGCTGGTGGCACGACCAGGTGGATTTGCCGGTGGCCGTCATGCCGAACAGGAACACCCCGTAGCGCTTGAGCTTTCCGTCCCTCCGGTCGCGCGCGGTGACGATCTTGGTGCCCGCGTGAAGGCCGATCATCCCCTGCTCGTCCGCGGCCCACATGGCCTGGCGCAGGAATCCCTTCTTGTCCTCGCCCATGTAGTCCGATCCCACGCAGATGTTGAGGTTGTACTCGGGCAGTACCAGTACCTGCTGGTGAAGCTGGTGTTCTTCCGGGATGTGAATCATGGTGAATTCCGGTCCCGGGCGCCCGGTGGGCGGAAACATCGTGTTGCCCCACATGTAGGCGATGCGGTAATTCTTCTGGTCCGCCACCGACATGTACAGGTTGACCACGGGATTGAACGTGTCGTTCTGCCCCATCTGCCGGCGGAGGTGAATGAAGGGCAAGGTGCGGAGCAGGTGGAGTACTTTTTCCATCTCTTCCGGCGCCCCCACTACGATTTTCTTCTGCACGTCGGTCATCCGGGGAAGGCGGATGCGCTCGGAGCCGAGGTACACGGTCTTTGGAGCGATGCGGCTGGATTGCACGGAGTACCAACCGTAGGAACCGTAGACGGTTTTCTTGCCCGTGGCCCGCGCCCGCGGTTCGAGCTGGTCCAGCGTCTGGGAGCGGATGTTCGGTCCGCGCAGGACCTCCCGCAGCTTCTCGTGAAAAGTCTTGTAATACGCTTCGTTAAAAATCGAATGTGCCATCGTGAATCATCCCGGAATTAATCTGCTGTCGCTGCCAGCACCGCGGAGGCGATCTCCTCGATGGCGCCGGCGCCGGTGTTGAGTACATGCGGACGGGCGGACTGGAACATCCGCCTGAAGAACCTGGACTGCAATTCCATCCTGTCGCCCGAGCGCACCAGGAGGTGCGGATTGAAGAACGGCTCACCCCGGAGAGAACCTGGCTCGGTGACGGCCCCCGCGCCCGCGTTTTCCAGGATGCGAACGGCTTCGTCAGGATCCACGGCGGCCAGCACGGGAGAAACCGTGTCCCGCTTCAGGATGAACACGTGCTGGATGTCCACACGCTTGACGTGCTTGCGCATGCCGCCGATCCAGTACGGATCGAGCATGGCGTGGGATTTCTTCGCGGCGATGTAACAGTACGGCGCTCCCCGGTCGAGCACGCAGGAATCCAGGGCCCGGCACTCGTCGTTCCGGCAATCCTCCTTCCGGGTGACAACGTTCTCGCACTTGCTGCGGTCGAAGAGGACGGCGAGGTCTTCGAACACGCCCGCCGTATTGGTGGGAATGTACACCTTGCGCTCCGGCAGGTCGGCGGCGGCGTACCCACCCCCGTACCGTACGATGAGGTAGTCCAGCGCGTGAAACGCCACCTCCTCGTTCCGCATCAGTGCGAAGAACAGCTCCGTCTTTCGCGTGCCCTTCGGCCCCAGGAACAGCGCTCCCACGCCGTTCACGTCCAGCGACATGCCGCGGACGCCGTGGGCGTCGAACAGCCGTTCGGCGATGTCCGTCACCAATCCCAGCGCGAGACTGCGCAGCGAACCGTAGTGGTCGGCGTTGA
>JALUUP010000136.1 GCA_027021285.1 Bacteroidota bacterium
CGGGCTGATCCGCACGTCGCGGGAATTGCTGAACATGGGCGTCGATCAACTCGGGGTCGCTTTCCTGGAAGAAGGAATCGCGTTGCGGAAAGCAGGTATCACGGCTCCCATTCTCGTGCTCGGCGGAATCATCGGCAACCAGATCGCGCATTTCCTAGAGTACAACCTGATGATCACGGCTTCATCGGTGTACAAGCTCCGGCAGATCGATCAAACCGCCGCCGTCATGGGCAAGCGGGCACAGGTGCACCTCAAGATCGACACGGGCATGGAACGCATCGGCGTGCATTACTACAACGCCCACACACTGTTCGAAGCGGCCATCGCATCTTCGCACTGCGACATCATCGGCGTGTTCTCGCACTTCGCAGCCTCCCACCACACCGATCCGACCTTCACGAATCTCCAGCTTGAACGATTTCTGGAAGCGGTTGAATTCTTTCCGCGACGTTCCTTGCCGACACCTGTGCGACACATCGCGAACTCCGGAGCTATCCTGCAGCACCCTGATGCGATCCTCGACATGGTGCGCCCGGGCATCATGATGTACGGCGTCTATCCTTCACGCGAAACGAAGAAATCCATTCTCCTGGAACCAGTCCTGTCATTCAAAACAAGGGTCGTGTATTTCAAGGTTGTCAAGGCGGGCGCTCCTGTCGGTTACGACGGCGCGTGGAAAGCAACGGACGACACCCGCATCGTCACCATGCCCGTGGGATACGGCGACGGGTACCGTCGCGGTCTTTCCAACAAGGCTTCGGTGCTCATACACGGTCGGCGGTATCCCATCGTGGGCAACATTTCCATGGATCAACTCATGGTCGATATCGGTCGCGATTCCGCGTACAACGGCGATGAAGTCATCCTTATCGGTTCGCAGGAAAACGAAACGATCTCCTGCGAGGAACTGGCTGAGCTGATCGCTTCCTCCCCGTACGAAATCCTCACGGGCATCAGCACACGGGTTCCCCGGCGATACCTCTGAATTCTCTTCAACAAGAAACTGATCTCCACACGCAGAGGCGACCACACACGGCTCGCCCGACGCATGAACTTCGCGGAAGAAACGTTCCCTGAATGTTTACGATTGCGTGGAAAGAGTGAATGTGAACGCCGCTTCCCCGTCCAGCTCTCCCTCGATGGTCCACGTCCGTTCGACGAATCGCACTTCCCCCCGGCGGTCAACCGTCACGACCGTCGAGGAACGCGTGCCGTACGTGGGACTGGAAATAAAGACGGGCGATAGAAGTCGTTCCCATGTCGTCCCGATGCCTGTATCGGGAAGCTGGTCGTCAGGCGCGACGGTACGATCTGCGAGGAGAGTAAAAAGGTTTTCGACAAGCGGGGTGTTATCACTTGACAGTATTGCCTCAAGGGATTCTTTCGCCTTGCGGACCTTTGGCCAAACGGTATCAAGAAGGTGGTTGCTCAACCCGTAGATGCCGGGCTCAAGCTTGACCGGATGATCATTCATGTTGGAATAGTACCAGAAGGAGTCCGTGTCGCCGACAACCAGGTTGAATCCATTGTACAGGCGCGCTTTGGCACGAAGCGCACCGAGAAACGCTTCCGGATTATCCCCGCCCAACAGAAAAGCGGTCACGATCTCTCCCCGCGAGGGCGCCTCGTTCTTAATCGAAGACATGTCGCGGTAATTCGTAATAGCGGCGAAGCGCCCGGATTTCGTAATGCCCATCCAGGTTCCCCCGGCCCTGAGGTCTTTCCCGGCCAGGAGACGGGGATGCTCTCCCCAGAATTCCGCGGGCGCGGTCGGGCGATCGTGAAACTCGTCCCGGTTCGCGGCAAAGATCAAGCGATAATCCGGATGCCTGTCCAAAGCGAGAACAATCAGGCACATGATACATCACGGTTACATGATGACAAGCCAGCCCCGCAGCGCGCAACCGAACGGCGTTCGCCGGTACGCGTGTCTTTTCCCTTTTGGATTGAAATGATAATCCCGCCTTTCTTACGTGTCTGCGTGAATCGAATCCCACCACTCATCAAGGTAGGCATAGGTCATTTCGCGCCGGTATTTCAGGGGAAGAAGGTCGTTGTCAACCGTCTGGCATTTTCTTCGCGCGCGGCGGTGCAGTTCTTCCTTGGAAAGCTCGTCCAGGTCGCCCTCGATGAGCACCGGCGCCATGGAAACCCCGTTGATACACACGCGGGCGTGCCTTTCTTCGTCGACGGCTGCCGCCACGGTACAAGAAGTAAAGTCGAGGCTCTCCCGCAACCGGAGTTTGCGATACCACGAGGTCACCCGTTTGATTGGTACCTCGACGCGCAGAATGATACCGTCATTCTCCAAAAGATTGTGATTCCGAATGCCGTCACCGGAATACAAAGCCGTGAGGTCATGCCGCTTTTCCCCGTCCAGGTCGCGAATGACTACGGACGCGCCAAGCGCAATGAACGCCGCGGCCATGTCCGAGACGTTCCGCGAATAGCATCCGGCGTCCGTTCCAACCACCTGGCAAATGTCGCCGTCGTCGCGCAGACAGGAACCGATCGAGGAGCGCCAGCTCTCGGACTGGTTGTAAAACGTACAGCGATTCTTCACCAGCAGGTTGCCGCCGACGGTCGCGCTCTTGCGGATGACCGGCGTCGCCACGGATCGAGCGGCGGTGACCAGCAACGGAATCTTGTCTTTCACGACGGCATGGGACACGAGTTCATCCAGCGTGATCAATGCCCCGATGGAAAGCTCTCCACCGGCAACACTGACGTCGCGCAGTTCTTTTATTCCCGCCAGGTCGATGACGTGATGCTCCGCGATCAGCTCCTGGCGGCGATACACCTCCAGGTCGGTCCCACCCGCGATGTACTGGAAATCTCCGTGCAGTTCCCGCGCCCTGGCCAGCGCTTCCTCTACCGTCGTCACTACGACGTACGACCGTTCAACGATTTCTTCCCTTGCCGAACCTTCCATCATGACGCCGCCTCCCGTTCCGTGTTTTTCCGTGCTTTCAACGCAGCCAGGACCTTGTCGGGCGTGATCGGCAGCTCGTACATCCGCACACCCACAGCGTCGAAGATTGCGTTGCCGATGGACGGCAGCACCGGGTGAATCGGCCCTTCCCCCGCTTCCTTGGCGCCGAACGGTCCTTCGGGATCGTTCGATTCCACGATGGTGATATCCATTTCCGGAGTATCGAGCGCGGTCGGAATCCGGTAATCCGTGAAATTGCTGTTGAGAAGATGCCCGGCGTTGTACCGCATCTCCTCGGTCAACGCCTGTCCGAGCCCCATGTGGATGCACCCTT
>JALUUP010000137.1 GCA_027021285.1 Bacteroidota bacterium
AGTCAACAAGAAGCAGGCGCGCAAGGAGCGGAAGAAAACCGAAGTCGCAAAACAGGATTCCGCCGAAGCCGAAACTGCCAAAGCCGCTTCCGAGGCTACTGAAGCTGTTGCTGAAACCGCTGAACCCGAAGCGGCGAAAGAGTCCAGCGAGCCAGGCGAGTCCGCCTGAACGCGTCGCCCGTTTCAACGTCGTAAATCCGTCATTGTCGCACGTTACGTTCCGGATACCGCATGAAGGAAGAACAGGAGATGTGTCAGATCGGTCGCGTCCTGCGCCCGCACGGCATCCGGGGCGAGGTCAAGGTCCAGGTCTTCAGTGACGAGCCGGACCGATTCCGGATGCTCGACCACGTGTACGTGCTCAACGGCGAGGATAACCCCCGCAAGCTGGAGGTCCTCTCCACCCGGAACCAGGGCGCGCACGCGCTGATCACGTTTGCGGGTGTAACCGACCGCGAGGCGGCGGAGGCGCTGGCGGGACGGACGTTGTTCATCGAGGACGACCAGATGCTTCCCCCTCCCGAAGGCAAGCGCTACATTCACGAGCTGATCGGCATGGAAGTCCGCACGGACGGCGGGCGGTTTTCCGGAATCCTGGCCGACGTGCTGGACCTGCCCGCCCACAAGGTGTACGTGGTGGAAGTCGAAGGCAGGGAAGTGCTCGTGCCCGCGGTGCCGGAGTTCATCCTGTCCGTTGATATGGAACAGCGGCGCATCACCGTGCGGGAAATGCCCGGACTGTTCGACGAGGAAGAATGAGAATCGATATCGTAACCGGATTTCCGGGGCTCCTGGAGAGTCCCCTGGGCGAGAGCATGATCGCCCGCGCCCGCAAAAGCGGGGCGGTGGACATCGTGGTGCACGATCTTCGCGACTACACGCATGATCGTCATCGCACCATCGACGACACACCGTACGGTGGAGGAGCGGGAATGATTCTCAAGCCGGAGCCGGTGTTCGAGTGCGTCGAGCGCCTGCAACGGGAACGCCCGTACGACGAGATCATTCTGACCACGCCGGCGGGGAAGGTGTTCAACCAGGAACTCGCCAACAGTCTTTCCCTGAAGGACAACCTTCTCATTCTCTGCGGGCATTACAAGGGTGTGGACGAGCGCATCCGGCAGTCCCTGGTAACGATGGAAATCTCCATCGGGGATTACGTGCTGACGGGCGGGGAGCTGGCGGCGGCGGTCATCACGGACGCCGTGGTGCGGTTGCTGCCCGGCGTGGTCGGCGACGGAGAATCGCTCCTGACCGACTCGTTCCAGGATGGCTTGCTGGATTGCCCGTATTATACGCGCCCGCCGGAGTACCGCGGCATGAAAGTGCCCGAGGTTCTCCTGTCCGGCGACCACCGGAAGATCGAGGCGTGGCGTATGGCCGAGGCGGAGAAGCGGACGCGGGAACGCCGCCCGGACCTTCTGGCCCGGTAATCAACAATTTTGAAAAATGAATACAGCGTAATTTCATAGAAAGACAAGGAGCAGGATCATGAACCAGATTTCACTTATCGAAGCTTCCCAGATGCGCAGCGACCTTCCGCATTTCCGTCCCGGCGACGTCATCCGGGTGCACGTGCGCGTGATCGAGGGAGAAAAGGAGCGCATTCAGCAGTTCGAAGGCACCGTTCTTTCCATCCGGGGAGAGGGGCTGAAGAAGACCTTCACGGTGCGCAAGATATCCCACGGTGTGGGCGTGGAGCGAATCTTTCCTTACCATTCGCCGCGGATCGCCAAGATCCAGGTTGTGCGCGAGGGGAAGGTGCGCCGGGCAAAGCTGTTCTACCTGCGCGGACTGGCCGCCAAGGCCGTTCGCCAGAAGACGACCTGATCCGTGCCCCGTATTTTCGCCTACGAATCACTCACGACGCTCCCCCTGTTGCACGGGCTGGAGCGTCGCCTGTCTGAAGCCGGTTCGGACATCGTCTTCGACCGTAAGACCCAGGTGGACTGGATGCTGGCCGAGATCCAGGGAGACGCGGCTCTCGGATCTCCGTTGGCGTATGCCAGGCGACAGCCGGAAATCGTGCTGCTCCCGGGGCGGGCGGTTGTGCACCGGGCCGGGGCGGGATGGATTCGGCTGGTTTTCAAGCGAAAACTCTATCGCATTTCCACCGTGGCCTACCACCGGGAGAGGGAATGGGAACGCTTGCTGGCGGAGATCATCCTCCGGGAGAATTACGGTTTCTCCCCGAAGTACATTCCTACGGAAGCCGGAATCGACGCGGCGCTGGAGACGGCGGACGCGGCGCTGGTGGCGGGAGAAAAGGCGTTGCGGAGCCTGGAAACACACCCGTCGGCCCTGGACCTGGTTGAAGACTGGATGGGACTCACCGACCTGCCGTTCGTGGAAGCGGTGTGGGCGGGATGGGAACACCGGGTGAATACGGAGCTGGTTGACCTGGTTACCGGCCTCGAACCGGACACGCAAGCGCTGAACGATGTGCTCAAAGAGAAAGGATTACCCGTCGAGGCGACGGAAGCCCTGTCCTACCGGTTCGACGACGAGGCGAAAGACGGCGTGGAAGCCGTGTTTCGCATGCTCTTCTACTACGGCCTGCACCGCGACGTACCGGAGTTGCAGTTCTGGAAAGGGTGATTTTCGAATTTGAAAATAATACTCTCCTGGAAACATGTCGCCATTTCAACGATTCATCGACTTGTCGAGAGGAATCATGTAAAGGGATATTCCGAATCCGCCTGTCATAAAAATCATTCATATATTCTCTACACGTGCGTCGTAGTGTAATCTGAATCGAATGGTTTTATGAAATGCCGGTTTCGGAAGCTTCAACCAGTCGGTGAAGCTTGAAACGGCGTTTGTTCATTTTTGCCCGGGGAGAAGGCAAATGAAAAGAAATGTCGTGTCGATCATCATGTTCCCGGTCATCGTATTGTGCTTCCCGGTTCCATCGATTTCGGCATCTGGCGGGGGCGCCTGCTTTGAAGAGAATACCGCCGTGATAGTGAAAACCGTGGGCGAAGAGGTTGCGCTCATTCTTACTGCCGCGCGACCGGTACGGAAACCCCAGCCCTGACGAGGAAGTGCTGGCATCCTTCACCGCCCGCCACCCCGGGGAGTTTACCAACACGGGCCAGGGGTCGGCGGGAATCTTCGAAGGCAGCTCCTTTGTCAAGGGTACGGTTAGTGCGTATATGCGTAAGTGCGTATATGTGTAAGTGCGTATATGCGTAAGTGCGTATATGCGTAAGTGCGTATGTGCGTATGTGTGTAGATGCGTATGAGCGTT
>JALUUP010000138.1 GCA_027021285.1 Bacteroidota bacterium
AAAGTCTTCAAGCGATCCATTCGCCACCGCGGTCCGGGAAAAGAGATGGAAAATCTGAGCGAAGATTTCAGGATCGGCATATTGCTTGTAGTCGTATTGCCGAATACAACGATCCAGCACGGTCGCAATGTTGGGTTTGATACGGGCGTCCAGGATATGGAATTCCTCGAAATCCGTCAGCGCTACGATCGGCGTCTGGGCGTTCCAGGCGTAGCGTATCGCCTGGAAGTAGTCATCAGCGTTTCGGAGATCCCGCGCGGGTTTTTTGGCCTCTACGAAGAACCGCGGATCGGTGAAATTCGGGGCGATGTAAAACGCGTAATCCGCCCTCCGACGCGAGCCGGAACCGGGTTTGCGCTCGACCTTCACTTCCTGCTTGTAGGGATTTTTCTGCTGTTCATGATTGACGTCCCAGCCAAGCGCCATAAAGAACTTGTCGATAAAGTCTTTGCGCACTTCCTGCTCCTGGTACTTCGGGCTCAGGTAGTAGCTCTCCTGCTCCCTGAAATCACGAACAAGCTGGCCAATGATTTCCAGCGCTTTTTCCATGCTTGGAGGTGATGGCGTCACCTCAGTCCGTCTCATACAGATGCTTCCAGGCCGTTTATTCGACATTTCCGATCATAACCGAAAAGAGAAATAACTTTCCTGCTGAAATTCTTGATGTCATTAATGGCGCTATTCACATTCGTAAGTTCTCGCCTATCGGATGATGTGTTATGCCTTCTGAAACTATGGGAAAGGCATGGAAAAACCAAAGAGGTAAGAAGTCATCAGCTCAAAGCCGCGGACAATGCGCGATCCCTCACACCAGCGTAATGCGCCGCATGACGTCATGAAAGAACTCCTTCGACCAGACCTCGAGCGCACGGGGCTGAAGAACGTACCTCTCCACTTCCTTCCGGGCCTGTTCGACGTCCAGCTTTTCCACCGCCGTGAAGGCAAGATCCCGGAATGCGCGTTCTGTCAAGGGCTCCTCCTTTGACCAGTGGCCGCTCTGCCGCATCCGCGCCTCCAGGTGCACGAGGTGAAGCTCCGGGTAACGCCCGGCGTACCAGACGAGGTCGTACCAGTCCCGGCCCTTCACCCTGGTCTGCCAGGTCCTGCAGAGTACGGCGTGCATCTTTCCGGCAAAGAGGTCCGGCAGGGAAAAGACCCTGACCGCGAAGGGAATCGGCTGCAGGAGGTACTTCACGTCCGTCTCGAACCCGGGCGGCGGGTTGACGTCCACTTCGAATTTCACCTTGATCACCTGTCCCTTGCGCACGTCCTCGACGATCGAAGCCGGGGTTTCAATAGCCAGCAGTTGAAAGAACGTATCGGCTTTCAAGAACGCGGACTTTATCGCGCTCCCGGCGGACTTTTCCTTTACTTCGACACGGACGTCGAACCCGAATGCATGAAGCTCTTTCTCAATGCCGTCGAGGTAGCGTTCGAATGAAAAAGCGGGATCGGGCCGCAGCAGGGAAAAATCCAGGTCTTCGGAAAACCGATCCAGGTCGTATAAGACCCTCAGGGCGGTGTCGCCGTAAAACGCGGCCTTTTCGAAAAACTTCCTGCGCCACAGGCCAAGGAGCGCCAGTTCCTGCAAGACCTCCCGCAATGCCCGCACCGTTTCGTCCAGGCTGCGGCGCTGGTACTTCTCCAGCATCTGTCGAATCATTTCATGCATGAACCGCCACCCTGCTCCGTTGCATCCGTTCAAGCGTCCGGTACAGCAACAACAACTTCCGTGAGCCTTGCAGCCGCGCGATTTCCCCTATCAGCTCCACATCGAGCGCGGCCAACGCCTCCTCGTCGATTCGCAGTCCGTTCACAAGGTACTCCCGCATCTGCCGCTGGGTCTCCAGACCCGTCCCGCGATCGTCACGCACCCTGTCGGAAAGCGACTTCTCCGGCGTCGCTATCAGGAACGACTGCCCGCCGTTCACCTCCACCCGCACCACGCCGATGCTGAACGCCCGGGCCGGGATGGGACGGTATAAGAATAATCCCACCGGTGTGTGGAAACGCCGGGGCCGCAACGTCGTGACCGAGGTTACCGCCTCCACCGCTTCGGGGATCAACCCGTGGTACTGCAAAGCCGAGTCGAGAGAAACATATGACGGGCCGTAAACGAGGTTGGCCAGAACCTCGCGAGAAATGGGTCGCCTCCGGTATTGCTCGCCGAAAACATACAGCCCTTTCTTCACGCGAATGACCACGCCCTTGCGCAACAAGTCCGTAATCTTGTCCCTGGGATGCGCGTAATCCCGCAATGCGTGAACCAGCGTCTGGTAATCGAATTCCTCTTGCGCTATACGTCTTCGTAATGATTCCATTTCTGTCGCCTTCCATCACAAGGATAAGATATTTTCAAGAAAAATGCAAGTTTTCAGCATAGTATGTCGACATTCCATCGACTTACTATGCTGAAAAATGCGTTTTTTATCATTACAAAATTGCTTCACCGGGGGCGCGCACAGTCTTTCCGGGAACCGGGCACTGCCGTTGTAATCCGCGTGTTTCCTATGGGCACTTCTATAAACACCGTACACACATAGTCATTGCGAGTCCGCCTGCGGCGGATGATGCAATCTCGTCCAAATTCGCAGATTGCTTCGGGCTTCGCCCTCGCAATGACTGGTTTTTAGAAGTTCCCCTATATTAGTACGTTGTGAACGATGCAAGGCCTTGATCGATGACAGAAAACGAATCACACAAGAAAACCATAGACCTCCCCATCGAGGGCATGACCTGCGCTTCCTGCGTCAACCGTATCCAGAAGGGCCTGGCAAGGCTCGAAGGGGTGGAATCGGCGGAGGTCAACCTCGCCACCGAGTCCGCCGTCATTACCTTCGACCCGCTCAAGATCTCGCGGGATGAATTCACCGCAGCCGTGAAGGAACTGGGCTACAGCGTCCCCGTGCGCCGTCAGACCCTCCCCGTACGGGGCATGACCTGCGCTTCCTGCGTGGGCAGGGTGGAAAAAGCGCTTGCGGGACTGGACGGCGTGGTTTCCGCCGAAGTCAACCTGGCAACGGAAGAAGCAACCGTGACGTACGTCCCGGACCGGGTGAAGCCCGAAGATTTCCGCCATGCAGTGAAGGAAGCGGGCTACGACGTTCCGCTAGATGAAAGCCAACCCGAGGAGGAAGACTGGCGGCGCGCAGCCTATTTCGACCTGCGGCGGCGCTTCCTCGTCAGCCTGGCCCTGAACGTTCCCGTGCTCCTCGCGGGCGTCCTGGTCATGACGGGCGCC
>JALUUP010000139.1 GCA_027021285.1 Bacteroidota bacterium
CGTCACCACGAACAGTTCAACGAGATGAAGGCCTCAAGGCATGGTGACCTGAAGTTGACGTGCAGCACGTGCCACGACGTTCACATTCCTCTCCGCTATGCCAAGGCGGCGGGCTCAGGTTTGAAGGGAATCAAAAAAGAGTGCACGTCCTGTCATCCGAAGCACCTGGTAACGGTCAATGGAAAACCGAAACCAATCGCTTGTACTGATTGCCATATGCCGGATGCCGGGAAATCCGCCATCGGAAAGCAGGTTGGAAACGGATGGCGCGGCGACGTGGCGACACACCTGTGGAAAATCAATCCAAATCCTGTGACAAAGGATTCCATGTGGTCCGCAGACGGGAAAACGGTGAAACTTGATCAGGACGGTCACGGTGCATTGACGCTCGACTTTGCGTGCCTTCGTTGCCACCAGCAGAAGGACGTGCAATGGGCTTCCAAGTACGCGAAAGGCATTCACAAGAACGGTATCGTGACTCAACCGGCGTACGTCGGTTCCCAGAAGTGCGCCACCTGCCACAACGTTGTAAACTCGAACACCGGCTACAACATCTGGGAAGAGTACATGAAGACGGGACACCCGTACAAGCTCAACAAGGTGAGCGGCGGGCCGCCGACCTACCCGGCGAACACGAGTCCCGGCGTCCCGAATCCTCCGCCGGGGACCCAGTGGGATGCATTCTCGTACGTAATCGGCGGTTATGGTTGGAAAGCCCGGTTCGTCAAGAAGGATGGAAACGTCTTTACAGCGACCCAGGAAGTGCAGTACAATCTTGAGGACGGCAGCTGGGTTGCGTATCATTTTGGCGACACGAAGCCTTACAACTATAACTGCTTCCAGTGCCATACCACGGGCCCGAACGCCACGGGTTCCTGGAACCAGCAGACGAGCGGCCTGGGCACCTTCTCGGAACCCGGTATCCGTTGCGAAGGATGTCACGGACCCGGAGCTGATCACGTGGCCGACCCCACGAATGTCAAGCCTCCCATCGTTGGAACGGATCTCAAATTCGAGCGTTGCGGCGATTGCCACCAGCGGGGCGGAAAGACCTCGGCGATCCCGGTCTCCGGCGGTTACATTCGTCACCACGAACAGTTCAACGAGATGAAGGCCTCAAGGCATGGTGACCTGAAGTTGACGTGCAGCACGTGCCACGACGTTCACATTCCTCTCCGCTATGCCAAGGCGGCGGGCTCAGGTCTGAAGGGAATCAAGACGGAATGCACGTCATGCCATCCCAATAAACAAATCACCATCGACGGACAGCCGAAGAACATCGAGTGCATGGATTGCCACATGCCGGATGCCGGGAAATCCGCCATTGGCAAACAGGTCGGGAACGGATGGCGCGGAGATGTCGCAACGCACTTGTGGAAGATCAATACTGCGCCTGTTACAAAGGATTCCATGTGGTCCGCTGACGGAAAAACGGTGCGGCTCGATAATGACGGCCACGGGGCCGTTACACTTGATTTCGCCTGCCTGAAATGCCACAAGGACAAAACCGTCGAATGGGCGTCCAACTACGCCAAGGATATACATGAAGGGATATCCACCGATGTCGATTTGACCGGGATGCCGGAGTCGTTCGAGCTCTCTCAGAACTATCCGAATCCGTTTAATCCCTCCACGACGATTGAATACCGGCTTCCGGAGCGGTGTTCCGTGTTACTGGAAATACTGGATATCTACGGGAGAACGGTGCGTACCCTTGTAAACGACCAGGAAGTACCGGGAACGCATCGGGTTACGTTCGACGCCTCGGGGCTGGAGAGCGGTCTCTATCTCTACCGCCTTACGGCAGGAAACGTTATACTTACCAGGAAAATGTTACTGGTGAAGTAATCCCGTTCAGGTCGTCATCTAAACAACAATGCCGGATCAAGACGATCCGGCATTGTTGTTTTATGATGCGGGGATGTTAAAACCGGTCATTACGGGAGCGGAGCTGGCTACGAGGTAGTCGCTCTGTGAAGCTGCCGTTTCGCGGAGGGAAAACGATGACTATGCAGGAGGCGCGTTCTAGAAATATCCATGCGCGAGATACTACGTTCTCGTGTTGTCTGTGACGGAAGAAAGTAACTATCTCATCCAACGCGATGGGGAGATCAATAGTCGCAACCCCCAGGAAAGAAGAAACCGTGCAACGCGACAGGCTGGACGGTTACTGCTTCCTGGTTTGGAGCTGTTTGCGACGGGCGCCCGTAATGAGAAAAAGGAAGGGATCGACCCTTCCTTTTCATCAATGAATCCGTGAATTCTTACGGGCAGCCTACGCGGTTTTCTGGTGACGCTCTATCTTCTTGATATACAGGAAGAGCATGATCGCGAGAAAGGTAATGATCAACGTTGCGACGGCCAGGCCCCACCTGCGAAAATAGAACTCGTCGATGGCGCCTTGCCCGGCGGCTTTTGTGTCTTCCGCGATTTTCAACCCCTTGTCGATCGTCTCGTGGAACTTGGTGAGGTTGAACGCGTGCACTGCTGTTCGCGCCTGGAGTCGAACCTGGTTGACGTCGCGCAAGGCGAAGCGTTCATCTTCGATCTCCATGCCCTTCTGTTCAGCGACGTCCAAAATGCGTTCCGCATTGGCGTAACTGCTCACCAGGCTGTCGAGGAGCATGCGCATTTCACGGGCGGCTTTATAGCCTTTCGGATTGGAGTCACTCGAGTGGCAGCGCGCGCATAACCCGTCTTTCTCGACACTGATCATCTCGACAGTCGCGGGTTGAATACCGTGGTTTCCATGGCACGTTTCGCATTCCGGGAGATTGCGCTCGTCAAACACCTTTTTGTGCGGGCTCTTTCGAAACAGTTCCGCGTTCAACGCGTGGCATGTTCCGCACACGTTAGAGATGGATTCCACGCCAGGAGGGATAGCTCCATGGTTCCCATGGCAGTCGTTGCATGTCGGCGCGCTGGCGTCGTGTTTTTCCAGCAATGCGATGCCGTGAACGCTTTTTTCGTACTGTTCCACCTGGTCCGTAGGAATGCGATACTGTGCCATGTACTCGGGATCGCTGTGACACTTGCCGCACGTGGTGGGGATGTTTTCCGCGTACACGCTGGAGGTAGCGTCGTCCGGGGGCTTGATCGTGTGCGCGGTGTGGCAGCTGGCGCAGGTTGCTACTTTTTTATCGTTCTTGGCGTGCAACATGCCGTGAACACTGGTCCGATACTTACTCAGTTGGTCGGTCGGCAACGAGGGATTGTACTGGCGCATATACGCGGGGTCG
>JALUUP010000140.1 GCA_027021285.1 Bacteroidota bacterium
AGCTTTTCATCGAACCGACCATCCTCGTGGACGTCGCGCCCGACTCGCCCGTCATGGCCGAAGAAATCTTCGGCCCCCTCCTTCCGGTACTGACGTTTGCCTCCCTCGACCAGGCGATTGAAACGATCACCCGCGGCGGCGTTCCGCTGAATCTCTATGTCTTCAGCCGGGACCGCCGCGCCGCCCGGCGACTTCTCGCGCGCACAGATTCGGGCAGCGTCTGCGTCAACGAGACCATGCTGCAATTCCTCCATCTAAACCTGCCGTTCGGAGGCAAAAACGAAAGCGGCTTCGGAAGCATGCACGGTTTCCACGGCTTCAAGACCTTCTCCAGCGAACGCGCTTTTTTGAAGCATCACCGGTTCAGCCCGCTCAAGCTCCTCCATCCGCCGTACAAGGGCCGGACGCAACGCCTGGTCGACCTGTTCGTCAAGTGGTTTTGATGCTATAATGGCGGGAAAACATTCCATGATCGAATTACACCTGGATCGACAAGCCCGTAACAAGCGGATCGCCGCATGAGCACCTTCGATCACGACGTCGATTTCGTTGTCATCGGGTCCGGGTTCGGCGGATCGGTGGCGGCGCTGCGGCTGGCGGAAAAAGGATACTCCGTCCTGGTCCTGGAAAAAGGCAAGAGGTACCGGCCGGAAGACTTTCCGACAACGAACTGGAACCTGAGGAAATGGCTCTGGATGCCGCCGCTGGGGTTTTTCGGATTCTTCAACATCTCGATTTTCCGTCACGTGACGGTGTTGTCGGGCGCCGGCGTGGGGGGCGGTTCGCTGGTTTACGCCAACTGCCTGCAAATCCCGAGTGCGGAATTCTTCACGGCTCCTTCCTGGGCCCACCTGGCCGACTGGCAGCGCGAGCTGGAAGAGTTCTACCCGCTCGTACGAAAAATGCTGGGGGCCACGCCCAACCCGAGGTTCGATGCGGGCGACCTGGCGCTGCAACAACTCGCCCGTGACATCGGCCGGGAACGGGATTTCGCTCCCACGACGGTGTCGGTGTATTTCGGCGAGCCCGGCGTGCGCGCACCCGACCCGTACTTCGGAGGCCGCGGCCCTGAACGCTCCGGGTGCACCTTCTGCGGCGGATGCATGGTGGGATGCCGGCACGACGCGAAGAATTCCCTGGACAAGAACTACCTCTACTTCGCCCGGCAACTCGGCGCGCGCATACAGGCGGAATCCCTGGTGGATGACGTCACCCCCATCGGCAGGCAGGACGGGTCGGACGGGTACCGCGTTCACTGGCGGAAATCGACGTCGCTTCTCCCGAAAAACGGAAAGCGATCCGGCGAGGTGACCTGCCGCGGAATCGTTTTTGCCGGCGGCGTCCTGGGCACGGTTGATCTTCTCCTGCGGTTGAGAACAACGTCCCTGCCCCGGCTCTCGTCCCGCATCGGGGCCGACGTCCACACGAACTCGGAAAGCCTGAACGGCGTCACCACGTTCAAACGGGACACGGATTTTTCACAGGGCCTGGCCATCGGGTCGATCCTCCGGACCGATTCCCACAGTCACCTGGAACCTGTCAGCTACCCCTCCGGCTCCGGTTTCTGGCGCCTGTTCGTCATGCCCCTGGTGCACCGCCGGAACACGGTGACGCGACTCCTGTCGGTGCTTGCGGACCTGGTCAGGCATCCCGTCCGGAACGCCCGCGTTCTCCTCGTCCGCGACTGGGCGAAGCGCACGCAAATCCTGCTCTACATGCGCACGATAGACGGAACCTTGAGACTGCGGCGCGGCCTCCTGGGATTGAGATCCTTGCTGGACGGCGGAACGCCGCCGACGCCTTTCATGCCCGAGGCCCGGGAGCTGGCGGAACGATTCGCCGGGATCGTTGACGGCAAACCGATGGCCATGGCCACGGAGGTCTTTCTCGGTTCTCCCACGACCGCCCACATCCTGGGCGGATGCGTCATGGGCAGGGATGAGACGGAAGGCGTCGTCGACAAGGACAACCGCGTGTTCGGGTACGAGAACATGTACGCGTGCGACGGTTCGACGATCTCGGCCAATCCCGGCGTCAACCCGTCGCTGACGATCGCCGCCCTGGCCGAACGGGCGATGAGCAAGGTGCCGCCAAGACAGAACGCACAATGGGATACGCCATGAAAACAAGCATACACACTATCACCCGCCGTTTTCTCCTGGCCTTTCTCCTCTTGCCCGGCGTCGCTGTCATGATGCCGGCCTGCGGCGAAAGCGAGCCGCCGGAACTGGCCCGGGGCGCTCAGGTCGTCGAAAACATGCTGCGACCCTCCATCCTTTCCAGGATGGCATTTTGCGTCGCCTTTCCGGACGGAACACCGTCGCAGTTCGTCAGCTACCTGTTTTCCGAGATGGGCGCCGCGGAATGGCCCCCGTCGGAAGAATGGGCGAGCGACGCCGAGCGCGAACAAATGGAGCTCATCGGGCTGGTACTCGCGCCGAAGGGAGTGGCGTTCGTTCCTCTCCGGCCCGACCCCGGCCGCGGGAAACAAATCGTGCTGCGATTCGACGACGACCGCGGCGTGGTCATCGCCGACGCCTATCTCGATCCGGGCGGAAGACCCGTGTTTACGCGCGAGTGGAAGCTGCCCCGCGTCACGCCCGCGCCCGGCATCGAGCTGCTGTACGAATCGAACCGGGACATGGGTTTGAAAGCGCAGTCGTTCTGAAGCGATGCTGTCATGATTCCTTCGGATGACCGGGCCTGTTCCCGGTCCACCGACCATCTTTGACCCTCCGAAAAAATTCCGCTACATTTCCCGTAGGATATGCATCCTGCCGGCAACGACATCCAATGGACATGGAGGAAAAGACCAATGAAATATACAGCCTCGCTTCTTGCAGCATTCGCTCTTGCCTTCACATGCGCGACCGCACAAACGCGCAAGTATATACCAATCACGATACCCGTCCGCGACGGGAAGACGCTCGCCGCCGATCTCTACACATCGGACACCACGATCGCCAGGCCGGTGATTCTCATCCAGACGCCGTACAACAAGAATTTCTACCGGCGCAGCGTGGGATTGCCGCCGCAGGCGGGGGGATCGCCGTTCCCATACGACAGCGCGCATTACAACTACGTGACCATGGATTGGCGCGGCAGGTTTGGCTCGAAATCGGCGCAGGTCCCGGGCTACGATCTCGGCCTGGACGGCTACGACGCGATCGAATGGATTGCGGCGCAGCCCTGGTGCAACGGAAAAGTCGGAACCTGGGGTCCTTCGGCCCTGGGA
>JALUUP010000141.1 GCA_027021285.1 Bacteroidota bacterium
TTGCACGAAGATCGCCGACATGGAAAAATCCCTCGGCGCATAATCGATTTTTTCCGTAGATTACCGGAGCCTTCAGGTTGTGAAACACACAAACGATAACGTAGCGGTTCCGATGATTACCCTGCCATTTTCAATTCTTCCAGGCACGACTCCTCTCTTTCTCGACTACGTCAAGCGATATCCCGACGCGATGCGCTTCTATCCCAAGCACTATTCCGATCTTTCATCCTATGAAAGCCAGCTCGCGCTCCTGGACGAACGGTTGTTCGTGCGCGAGGATCTCGTCAACATCCTGCACAGGCAGAACAAGGCATTTCAGTCGCCAAACACTGTCCATGAATCCATCGACAAGCTGCTCGACGCACATACGTATGCCGTCGTGACGGGCCAACAGGTCGGATTGTTCGGGGGCCCACTGTACACGGTGTACAAGGCCTTTACAGCGGTTCAGCTCTGTGGCTGGCTGAAAGACCAGTTCCCGGACCGGGAATTCGTTCCCGTCTTCTGGCTGGAAAGCGAGGATCACGACTTCGCGGAAGCAAACAACGCCTCCTTCATCAACAGCGACAACGAATCTTTCACGCTGGCCTATCGCCAGGACATCGTCGAGGAAGGCTTGAACACCGGACCCGTCGGTTCCATGCGATTCGATGATTCCATCAGCGAGCTTGCGCATCAATTATTAGGGCATTGTTCCCCCACCGATTTCAGCCAGGACCTCCGCATACTACTGGCATCCACGTACACATCCGGCTCCACGTTTACCGAGGCGTTTACCAGGTACTACAACCAGTTTTTCGGAAAACACGGCCTCGTCTTCTTTGACTCAAACGACGCGGAGGTCAAGCGGTTGCTCCGCCCGGCTATCATGCAGGAGCTCGAGACGTATCCGGCCGCGGGCGAAGAAGTCATCAAGCGGAGCTCGGAACTCGAAGTCCGGTACCACGCACAACTCAAGCCTCGCGCCATCAATTTGTTCATGTTCCACAAGCAGGGACGATACGCTGTTGAACCCAGCGGGCGGCGCTTCTGGCTGCGCGGCACCAGAAAACATTTCGAGCGCGAGGAATTGTTCGAGCTGGCTGAAACGGAACCGGAGCGGTTCAGCCCGAACGTATTGCTGCGGCCCATATTCCAGGATTTCCTTTTCCCAACTGTCGCTTACGTTGCCGGGCCCGCGGAAATCGCGTACTTCGCCCAGCTGGAACCGGTGTACCGCCTTTTCCAGATACCGATGCCAGTGATCTTTCCACGGGCTTCGATCACACTGGTTGAAACGAAAATTCAGAAACTTTTCGACAAGTACGGACTTCCGTACGCAGCCGTTTTTGAAGACAGCAAGGATCTATACACCCGGCTCGCGGATCATGGAAGCGAAGCGGAAAGCTACGAAATACTTCAAAAGCTCAAGTCCGACCTTGACGCCGTTGCCAGCGGCATCGAATCATGGGCCCCGCGGCTCCCCGCAAACACGCAGGACGCCGCGGCAACAACCGCCACCAAGCTGCGAAACATTTTTGCCATATTCGAGAACCGGGTAACAAAAGAATTACAGCAACGCGACTCCGTGATGCAGTCACAGATTTCGAAACTGCTTACTTACCTGCTCCCCGAGAGCAACCCCCAGGAGCGCAAGCTAAATCTCGCGACGTTTATCAATCGTTACGGTGAAAACATTACCGATACGATCTTCAAAGCCTGCGTTCCATTCCCCGCCGAGCACCGCGTCATTCTCCTTTGATCGACACCCGGGCCGGAACAACGCCGGCACGGCAAGGCCAGGTTTCCTCCCCAGCTCAGTACCTTCTTCCCTTCCACTCGACCTTGCCGGTCAGGAACACGATGAACGGAATGAGGATGACGTATATAAAGTAGTATAGTTCGAAGATGGGGAAATACCAGAGCCAGCGAAGGAGATTGAACTTCCTGAGGGGAACCCAGAGAATAGCCGCATCCCAGAGCGACTTAACGCCAAGGGCAATCGACCAATACGTCCAGGAAAGGCCGAAAAACGGCAGCACCAGGAGTGAGCAACTCATGGCGAAACCGATAATCATGATGGCGAATCCCGCGGGATGGATATCGACCCCACCCTTGCCCCACCGCTTTTTCTGCAAGTACACACCGCGCCAGTCGTCACAAGCGGCGCTCCAGACCAGGTTTTCCCGCCTCATGGGATAACGAAGTTTCCAGTCCGTGGTATAGCTGATCTTCTTGAACAGGGCGAAATCTTCCGTAACACTGAATCCCACGCCGGGGTAGCCACCAACATCGTCGTAGGCTTTCCTGCGGAACGACATGTTCGTGGCAACCGCACTGAGAGGCACGTTCCAGGCAACACCGGCAACGGCAATCGTGATAAGGTATGCCCAATCGAGGCTTTGAATGATCTCGAAAACACGGTTTCCCCTGAGAAGCGTGAACCCGCAAACCACCCCGACTTCCGGCGTATACAGCGACATGAGGTCTTCGATCCATCCCGGCGGAACATGGCAATCGGCATCGGTCGTGAGGATGATCTCCCCTTTCGATTGCTCGATTGCCTGGGCCACCGCGTTGGCTTTTCCTTTCAAACCATCCAGGGTTCCACGAGGCCGCATGAGCACCAGGCCGGGAATCCGGTCTTTCCACGACTCGACGACGGAAGCGGTCGCATCGGTGGACTCGTCGTCGACGATTATGATCTCGCGCAGGGAAACAGGGTACGTCAGTTGCGCCAGGCTGGAAAGAAGGGTTTCGATATTCTTCTCCTCGTTGCGGGCGGCAACGATCACCGAGACGAACGGCCGGTAGTCGCTTCTCTTTACACGCGACGCCTTGTAGGCGCCCATGATAAAAACCAAGCCCTCAATGCTGTAGAAAACAACCGTGGCGACAAGCAGGTACTCGATCGCAGTCATGACAGCAGGCTCGCTTTTTCAGTATATTTTGAAATCGACAAGCCTTTCTCGCGGACGATTTCCGGAAGAGCGGCAACAATACGACACGTGACATCGATGCGACCAGGCTGCTCGTGCAAGACGAGAATGTCCCCGCCCCGGAGCGTGCATTGCAGGCGTGCGATCAGCGCTTCCGGGCGCAGGGATTCCATGAAGTCACCCGGCATGTTCGACCACAAAACGAGCAACGTCGCGTCTGGCAGCTCCTCGAGCATCGATCGCGTAAACCACCCGTACGGAGGACGAAAATACCGGGTCGGTTGTCCGGTCATATCCTCAAGCAAGGCGATGGAC
>JALUUP010000142.1 GCA_027021285.1 Bacteroidota bacterium
CCAAGGAAGAGGTGCGCCGGGAAGCGGAGCGGTTCGGGCTGCTCACCGCCGGCAAGGGCGAGAGTTTCGAAATCTGCTTCATCCCGGACGACGACTATCGACGTTTTCTCCGCGAACGGGTCACGGATCTCGCGGAATCGGTACGCGGCGGAGAGATCCTGTTCGAAGGAAAACGCGTGGGAAAGCACGAGGGGTATCCGTTTTACACCATCGGGCAGCGGCGGGGATTGAACATCGCGGTGGGCGAAGCCGTGTACGTCACCGAGATCAGGGCAAACGACAACGTCATCGTAGTGGGAAGAGCGGAAGACCTCATGCGCCGCGCCTGCATCGCCCGGGAAGTCAACTGGCAGAAGTGGCCGGGCCTGCCGGAAGCCCGCCGGGTACAGGCCCGGATACGGTACAAGGACGCGGGCGCCAACGCCGTTATCGAACCCCTGGAAGGCGACCGGGTGCGGGTCGTGTTCGATCGACCCCGCCGCGCGATCACTCCCGGGCAGTCCGTGGTTTGGTATGACGGCGACGACATCGTCGGCGGCGGCATCATTGACAGCGTGGAAAAGTAGGAGAAGTCACCGTGGTCGCTTTCCTGCCCTTACAATTCTCCGCGTCTTTTTCTATGTTACACTGACAAGTTTTTTCACTGAACCCAAAGGAACAACCATGAAAGACATCCTTGGATACCTGAAGAGCCACGAACAGGAATTCATGAGCGAACTGTTCGATTATCTGCGCATACCGAGCATTTCCGCAACCGATGCGAACAAATCCGACATCAACAAGGCGGCAGTGTTTACCGAGAAACTCTTGAAAAAGGCGGGGCTGAAAAATGTGCGCCAGTACAAGACGAAAGGCAACCCCCTCGTGTACGGCGAGTGGCTGGGAGCGAAAGGCAAGCCCACGGTGCTGATCTACGGTCATTACGACGTGCAGCCGCCCGACCCGCTCGATCTCTGGAAAACGGCTCCCTTCGAGCCCACGATCAGGAACGGGAAACTGTTCGCCCGCGGCGCCGCCGACGACAAGGGCCAGGTCTTTCTCCATTTCAAGGCCATCGAGGCGTGGTTGAAAACGAGGAAGGAATTGCCGCTCAACGTCAAGGTTATCGTCGAGGGAGAAGAGGAGATCGGGTCGCCGAGCCTGGGCGCATTTATCCGCCAGCAGAAAAAACTCCTGAAGTGCGACGCGATACTCATCTCCGATACGAACATGGAAGGCACGAACATCCCCAGCATCTGCTACAGCCTGCGGGGCTTGACGTACCTGGAGATGAAAGTGACGAGCACGAAGGGCGACCTTCACAGCGGCATGTTTGGTGGGGCGGTAGCGAACCCGATCCAGGTGCTCAGCGAAATCCTGGTCGCGTGCAAAGATCCGAAAACCGGCAAGGTCAAGATCCCGGGATTCTACAAGGATGTGCTTCCCCTGACGAAAAGAGAGCGCGCGAATCTTGCCCGTGTTCCGCACGATGAAAAGAAATTCCTCCGCGACATCGGGGCACGGAAGGCATTCGGTGAGAAAGGCTATACGACCCTCGAACGCATCGGCGCGCGCCCCACGTTCGAAGTCAACGGCATATGGGGCGGGTTCACCGGCGAGGGCGTGAAGACCGTGTTGCCCGCACATGCCAGCGCGAAGGTTTCCATGCGGCTGGTGGCCAACCAGGATCCGAACAAGATTGCCAGGCTGTTCATGAACTACGTGAAGAAGATCGCCCCCGACACGGTGAAGCTTGAAGTGAAGATGTACGAGAACAACGGCGACCCGGCCCTGACTCCCCTGGATTTCCCCGGCATGAAGGCGGCGGCGAACGCGATACGAAAGACCTTCGGCAAGGATCCCGTCTTTACGCGCGAAGGTGGCTCCATCCCGATCGTGGCGGATTTCCAGAAGCACCTGAAAGCGTATTCCGTGCTCATGGGATTCGGTTTGCCGGATGACAATCTTCACGCTCCCAACGAGAAGATGAATATCAGCCAGATCAAGAAAGGCATGGCGACGATCGCGTACTTCCTCGACGACTACGCGCAAATGTCCGCTTCCGGGTAGTTCCGGGACGCCGAAGTCTGTGCAGGACGTCACTGTTTGAAAGTGGAAGCTTGGGCTTTGAAATGAGCGGACGGGCTTCCACTAATTATTTCCGTATGCGTTAATCCGCCGCGAACCTCGTGTGTCCAATTTGTATTCGCTTTGCGATACGGCGGCGGAGCATGTTATTCACAAATCGGTAAGGAACCGTGAAAAGAACATTCTGGATATGGACGATGATCATCCTCGCGGCAGCGGCCGGGAGTTACTGGTTTTTTATCAAGCCGGGAAACAGCATTTCAATCGAATACAGGTTCGACCAGGTGAAACGGGGCGATATCAGCCTGGTCGTGAGCGCCACCGGTACTCTCGAAGCCGTCACCACGGTGGAAGTCGGCAGCCAGGTATCCGGTCGCATCTCCCGGTTGTACGCGGATTACAACACGGTTGTTCACAAGGGAGACGTGATCGCCCAGCTCGATCCGACGTTCCTGGAAGCGCAGGTCAAGGAGAGCGAAGCCAACCTGGCCCGGGCGGAGGCGAACCTGAGAAACGACAGGCGGGTTCTCAAACGCCAGCAGGAGCTGTTCAATAAAAAGCTCATCTCCCAGGCGGAATACGACCAGGCGCTCGCCTCCTTCGAGGCGAGCGAAGCGACCGTCAACCAGTTGCAGGCTTCGCTAGACAGGGCGCGGGTCAACCTCCATTATGCCACAATCAGGGCGCCCATCGATGGCGTAATCATTTCCCGGAACGTCGATGTCGGACAGACGGTGGCGGCCAGCCTGTCGGCTCCCGTCCTGTTCGTGATCGCCAACGATTTGAAGAAGATGCAGGTCCAGGCCAGCGTATCCGAGGCGGATATCGGCCAGATTTACATCGGCCAACAGGCATCTTTCACGGTGGACGCCTATCCGGATAACCGCTTTTCCGGCAGGGTGTCCGAGGTGCGGCTCGAGCCCATCATCCAGCAGAACGTGGTGAACTATATCGTCATCATCGACGTGCCCAACCCGGATTTGAAGCTCATGCCGGGCATGACTGCGACCGTAACCATCCTTGTCCAGGAGCGGCGCGGTGTGCTGCGGGTTCCCAATCTCGCCGTGCGTTTCAGGCCGCCGAAGTACGCAAACGTGGAAGACGCGGCGGCTGGTTCCGAGACGCGGGAAGAACCGCCGGTAAAAGCCCGGAAGGATTCGATG
>JALUUP010000143.1 GCA_027021285.1 Bacteroidota bacterium
CTCGTCGATGATGAAGAGGTTTTCCTTCTCGATGTAATAATCGGCCGCCATGAGCATGGCTTCCAGCGGAATCAGTCCCACCAGCTCGGAACCGGCCACAGCCAGCTTCAGGTCCTCCGCCTCTTTTTTGATTTCCTCGAAAGCGACGTGCGGAGGCGTGACCTTGTAATTGTCCAGGTTCATGGAAACCTGTGCGAGGCCGTATTCGTCCACCCACCAGCCGATGGCCTTCACCTTTTTCAACTTGCCCGGTTCCCCGGTCGTCGTGCCGTCGGGAAGGGTTTTCATGCGACCCTGTTCGCGAATGTCCAGGGCGATGCGGTGCGCCTGCTCCTTGGTGCCGAGAATGTTCACGTTGTATGCGATGAGGAAGAAACGCGCTCCGGTCACGGTGGCGCCCGAACGGGGCACGAATTCCTGCGGTCCGAAGTCCGGTTTCCACTCCGGCTTCACGATCTTCTCCGCCAGGCCCTCGTACTCGCCCGCGCGTATTTGTTTCAACGCCTTGCGCTGCGGGTTGGCGGACGCCTCCTCGTAGAGGTACACCGGCACGCCGAGTTCTTCTCCCACCCGCTTGCCGAACGCCTTCGCGCATTCGACACATTCTTCCATGGTCACTCCCGCGACCGGGACGAACGGCACCACGTCCACCGCGCCCAGGCGGGGATGTTCGCCGTGCTGTTTCGTCATGTCGATGAGCCGGTATGCCGTGCGGGCGGCGTTGAAAGCGCCCTCCACTACCGCTTCAGGGCTTCCCACGAACGTCACCACGGTGCGGTTGGTGGATTTCCCGGGGTCCACGTCCAGCAACGTGCAGCCTTCCGTTTTCCTGATGCTGTCCGCGATGGCCTCGATGATTTCCTTGTCGTTCCCCTCGGAAAAATTGGGAACGCATTCGATGATTTTCTTCACTGCATCATTCCATGATTGGTGATGATATAATCGTCATAGCGCATTGCAGCGTTCTTACATGCTGCATTGTACAAACCTAAGAGATTATGGAGAGTTCTGAAAGTAAAACAGGCGCGGCGCCATCGCGACCCCGGCGCCGTTCCAGGCGCAATAACCCTGATGATTTGACTTCCGCCGTCTCGACGCGGTATCACGTTACCGGAAAGACCAATCCCTTGTATGCATACGGGCATGCCGAATGAAGATCGGCCTGGAGAACTCGCAGGGTGTTTTCCGAATTACTCTATCACAATAAAACGTCCCTGCGCGTGTTTTCCGCCGATGGAAATGGAATAGTAATACACTCCGGACTTTAAAGCGCTCGTTGGAATGGCCAGAGAAGAATTCTCTCCGGGATCCTTCCCGCTTATCGCTTCCCACACCTTCCTTCCCAGGGGATCACGAACGACAACCGTCGCGGGGTATTTCGTTTCGGCAGGCGAGATGTTTCCAAACGCAACGGTTATCGTTTCACCGGCTTTGGCGGGGTTCGGATATGGCTGTCGAATGTTAAATTTCATGGCCGGTTTCCTCCCGGCCACGGAGGTTACGATGTCGAAAGGATTCTTCACCCAGGATCGACCGCAATCGGACGTTTGAAACAGCCCGTCGTTCCTGACGACATACACGTGGCACGGATCAAGGGGACTTATAACGATGTCCGTGTAAAATCCACCGGCGGGTAGCGACAACGCCTTCCAGCTTCCTCCTCCGTCAGTGGACGTGTACAGACTGTCGTTCAAATCTCCGACGAACCATGCGCCGCTCTTCCTGTCAAAATCGACTCCTGTAATAACCGTCAGGCCGTCCGGGTAATACGTCCCGGGCCAGGTGGCGCCCGTATCCGAGGTTTCGCGAACGAACCTGTCCACGACGAACGCGGAACCCTGGTCCTGGGGATCGAGAAAGATTTTTCGCACGGTTACGGGCAACGAATCGAGGACCCGCGTCCATTCCTGCCCGCCATCGGCGCTTCGATACACTCTTCCCTGGAGAAAAGATGCGTAGGTAAACTCGCAGGCGCACCACACGATATCAGGGTTCGATGCATCCACCCGAACGTTGGTACAGGACGTTTCTCCCTGCGGAGTGTAATCCGTCCACCGGTTTGATTGAAGCTCGACTTTCCAGACGCCGTTGGAACCCGCAACCCAGGCATATCCCGGGTCGCTTTCGGGAAAGGTTACATCATTGATCCAGTACCAGTCCTCCGGCGATCCCCTCCGCCGCCAGTCACGGCCCGCGTTCGTCGTCTCGACAAGGATGGACAGGCTGCCGGACGCGCTGAAACCGGCCAGGAGACGCCGGTAGTCATGCGGATCCTGGGCAATTACGTGGGCGAATTGCACGCGCATTGTATCCAGCCCGGATTGAACGCGCATCCACGCAGCGCCGTTATTCGTGCTTTTCAGCATCCCCCCGAGCGTGGTAGAACAATACACGTCCCCCGAGCGATAGTCAACCAACAGCGATTGGGGAATTCCCGCTGCCGATTGTGAATACAAACCGCGGCAAAAGGAGATTGTCAAAATTCCGATTGACAGGAGGCAGGTGATGATGTTCCATGTTCCACGCATTGCTTTTCCTCCTTGTCAGATTTGACTGCGAATGTGAAAAATATTGATAGTTAAGAATCCTTTATTACTTTCACTAATTCCATTTTTCCTAAACCATATAGGTTCTTTGATTATCTTTCGCAATATAGCTTTTTGACTACACAAAAGCCGGACCATCGCTGATCCGGCTTCTGTATTTCATCGTGCGGCCGATCCTTGCTATGCAACCTGACGAATGTTATTTGAGGAACACCATGGTCCTGGTTGCATGGTACGCTCCCGCTTTGAGCTGGTACGTGTAAACGCCGCCCGGAAGAGCTGATGCGTCGAATTGCACGCGGTACGTCCCTTCCGTTTTGAACTCATTCACCAAAACCGCGACTTCCTTGCCGAGGACATCGAAGACCTTCAGCGTGACGAATTCGGGATTCGGTAAGGAATACCAGATATGCGTGATGTCCGTGGCGGAAAGAGATGTCATTCCGAACGGGTTCGGGAAATTCTGCTTCAGGGCAAACACCGTCGGCGCACCATTGCCGTCTCCGAGCCCGGAAAGAACGGTGTTCGCGTGAAGCGCAAACGGCATATCGGGAGTACCCAACACGACATCCGGAGCGAACAGCATCTTTTCCCTGATCTCAATAACCGTATCCATCGACGCGATATAGGCTTTCAGGGTAATGATTTCATTGCCTCCATTCGAGTAGAGCGTCATGAAGTA
>JALUUP010000144.1 GCA_027021285.1 Bacteroidota bacterium
CAGGCGCACCTCGGCCTCAAACGCATGCGACGCCGAAACCCAGTGCAGCGTCCCTTTCACCCGCCGTTGCGTTTGCCCTGTACCGCTTTTCGTTTCCGGGTCATAGGTGCAACGCACTTCGACAATGTTCCCCTGCTCGTCCTTGACAACGTCAACACACTTGATGATGTACGCGTACCGCAAGCGAACTTCCTTTCCCGGCGACAACCGGAAATACTTCCTGGGAGGGTCTTCACGAAAGTCGTCCTGTTCGATGTACAGCTCGCGCGAAAACGGAATCCTGCGCGTTCCCATCGTAGGGTCTTCCGGGTTGTTTATCGCATCGAGTTCTTCCACCTCTCCATCCGGATAATTCTCGATGACCACTTTCAAGGGATGGAGAACCGCCATCGCCCGGCGCGCCCTCTTGTTCAAATCGTCGCGAAGGCAATGCTCGAGCAACGCCAGGTCGATCATGCTTTCCTTTTTCGCGACACCGATGCGCTCGGCAAAATCGCGGATCGATTCCGGAGTATAACCACGCCTGCGGAGGCCGGAGATCGTCGGCATGCGGGGATCGTCCCAACTCTCCACGTAGCCTTCCTGTACAAGTTCCAACAACATGCGCTTGCTCATCACGGTGTATGTAAGGTTCAAACGGGCAAATTCGATTTGCTGGGGGTGGTACACTTCGAGCGCGTCCAGGAACCAGTCGTAGAGGGGGCGGTGGTCTTCGAACTCGAGCGTGCAGATTGAATGTGTAATACCCTCGATAGAATCCGATTGCCCGTGCGCCCAGTCGTACATCGGGTAAATGCACCACGTGTCGCCCGTCCGGTGGTGCTTCGCGTGCAGGATCCTGTACATAACGGGATCGCGGAGATTGAGGTTCGGTGAGGCCATGTCGATTTTCGCGCGCAGGGTCCGGGAACCGTCGGGAAATTCGCCGGCCCTCATTCGTTCGAACAAGTCGAGGTTCTCTTCAACCGACCGGTTTCGATACGGGCTCTCCTTCCCAGGTTCGGTAAGCGTGCCGCGGTACTCCCGTATCTCCTCGGCGCTCAGATCGCACACGTACGCTTTCCCTTTCTTGATGAGCTCGACTGCCCATTCATACAGCTGTTCAAAATAATCCGACGCGAAATACAACCTGTCCTCCCAATCGAATCCCAGCCACCGGACGTCTTCCATGATCGACCGGGTGTATTCCTCTTCTTCCTTGACCGGGTTCGTGTCGTCGAAGCGAAGGTTGCACTTTCCGCCGAATTCCTCCGCGAGGCCAAAATTCAGGCAGATGGATTTTGCGTGCCCGATGTGAAGGTATCCGTTCGGTTCGGGAGGGAAGCGGGTATGAACCCTGCCTCCGAATTTTCCCGTCCTGAGGTCTTCCCGGATAATGTTCCTGATAAAGTGTGAAGGGACATTGGATTCGTTGACTGTCATAATGCGTAGACCGTGCAATCGTGATTGAGTCGGAGTAGTACACCGGATCGCTTCTCGGTGGAGTCAAACCCTGACGAGGCGTGTACGGGTTGCCTTGACCATCAGGTGCATGCAAAATATGAACACTGCGAGCAAATGCGAAATTTCCACAAATATCATTTACCTGTCCGAGCCGATAATATCTGGCACGGACAATCCTCACCATGAGCTTGACTTTCTACTGATAAAAGAGTAACATTTCCCTGTAAGAAGGCCATGACACTATCCTCTAACTATTCAGAAGTCTGACCTCCTGCAAGGTTTATACTCTGAGTCTGCGACGTTCGTGGATCGAGGTGCCATTTGGTACTGAAAACTTTCACACGGGACAAAGCCCATTCTCGTGACTGTATAATAAACTTGCTTGTTGAGTTGATTTCCATGTTGCACCAGTAATCCGGCAACGATGAATCCCTCTTGCTCCACACGTGCGGCAGGAGGGCAGAGTATTCCCGGTATCATGAGGAATAGCGCCATGTCGAGATATTTCTTCCACGCCTGCTCCATTACCCTCATCACCCTCATCTTCTTCTCTACCGCTTGCGCGCAACTCAATGTCGCCATTCAGATGGATCCCAATCCATCGCCCTACCTCTCCGATTGGCGATCGAATCCAAATACGATCCTTGTCATCGTTACGAATCCCACGGGCGAGGAGATCGCTGTTCGATTTGACGCGTATATTGAAGGCGACACGCGCGGAAGAGTCGCTGAAACAATCCTTGATGCGAATATTCCACCCGTTTTCATACCTCCCGGGACCTCCGCCATCAATGGGGTGGATGCGCATCTCTTGGAAGAAGGAGCGGTCCGCTATATCGGACCATCGAAAGAGGAAACGCGGAAAAGCGGCAAGCTCCCCGACGACAATTTCACCCTGTGCGTCACGCTGGTCCAGTACGAGAATCCATCGGAAATACTCTCTCCCGTCGCCTGCACGCGCTTTTCCATCAGGCTGCTTACGCCACCGTACCTCATCGCGCCCCGGGATAAAGGCAATGTCCTGGCCCTGCCGACCTTCCAGTGGTCGGTCGCGCCTCTCGGTACGCGATCCTTCGCGACGTACGAGTTCCGCCTGGTTGAAGTGCAGCCAGGACAGACAAACTACGGCAAGATCCTGGAAACGAATATCCCCCTCGTTCTCCGTACAACCTCTCTTCCCTTGTACCAATACCTCGCTTCCGATCCGACGTTGGAAGTCGGCCATGTCTATGTGTGGCAGGTAAAAGCCTACGACCCCCAAGGCCGGTACACGTTCGCCAATAACGGGAAAAGCCAGTTCTGGTCTTTCACGTACGGCCCTGAGATAAAACTCATCGCCCCGTCATACGTCAACGACGGGATATCTGCTGATATCGATTATTCAAAACTGACAACCACGCTTTCGGGAAATTGGAGCAGCGTGCCAGGAGCCTTCAGCTATGACTATGCCATCGGTACGACGCAGGGCGGTACCGAAGTACTGGCATGGCAAAGCGCTGGCTCAGCAACCAGCTTCACGCGATCCGGTCTGGCCTTGCACCATGGGTGGAAATACTACATCTCAGTAAAAGCGCGAAATTATACGGGCGCCAGCGGTCCGGTCGGGACGTCTGACGGCGTTACGATCGATACATCCCGCCCTTCATCAACGATCACGATACCCGTCCCGTCCGGAAAAAGCTCCTCCCTCTACCTCAATAACCACAAAGTCAACCTGACCTGGAAAGGCTACGACGACGTATCCCCGGTAACAGCCTTCGATATCTACTACAAGCGCAAGG
>JALUUP010000145.1 GCA_027021285.1 Bacteroidota bacterium
ACCGGTGCACCAGGATGGGAGGAGCACATGAACAGGCCGTTGCGGGTTGCGATTATCGATGATGATGCGGGAATGATCCAGGTGTTGGAAAAGCACCTGGTGAAAATCGGGTACGAAGTTGAAACATTTCTCGATCCGCTCGAAGCGACGGATGCCGTTACACATGGTTCCTTTTCCATCGTGATTACGGATATATGCATGCCGGGACTGTCGGGCCTGGATCTGTTGAAAGACATCCGTGAGAACTCTCCATACACCACCGTCATCTGCATAACGGCTTTCGGGTCCGTAAGCTCCGCGGTGGAGGCCATGCATGCCGGCGCGTACGACTACATCAGCAAACCGTTCAACCTTTCCGAGTTCAGCCTCGTGGTGAACAAGGCAGCGGAGCGATATACGTTGCACCGCGAAGTCGAGCAACTCCGTGATCAGCTTCAACAAAAATACTCGATGTCAAACATCATCGGAAAAAGTCCCGGCATGGTACGGATTTTTGAAACGATCAACCGGGTTGCACGGTCGCGGACAAACGCGCTCATCGTAGGAAGGTCGGGTACGGGCAAGGAGCTCGTGGCTCGGGCCATTCATTTTAACGGGGACCGCGCGGCTCGTCCCTTCGTGGCGGTGAATTGCGGCGCCATCCCGGAGGATTTAATGGAAAGCGAGCTTTTCGGGCATGTACGGGGCGCGTTCACCGGTGCCGTTGTCGATACCACCGGACTGTTCAGGGCAGCGGAAGGAGGAACGCTGTTTCTGGATGAAATCGGAGATATGCCGTTTCCCATGCAGGCAAAACTACTGCGGGTCATCGAGGATCACCAGGTTCGGCCGGTGGGAAGCACAGAACGAATCGGCATTGATGTGCGTCTCATCTGTGCTACGAACAAGAAACTCGATGTCGCGGTGGAACGGGGGGAGTTCAGGGAAGACTTGCTGTACCGGATAAACGTGATCACGATTTCCATCCCTGAACTGCGTGAGCGACAGGAAGATATCCCACTGCTCGTCGAATATTTCTTGCATAAATACGCGGAACAGATGGGGCGGTCAATACCCGCCGTTCCGCGAGAGACGATGGATATCTTGCTGCGCTACCCCTGGCCGGGCAACGTGCGGGAGTTGGAAAACGTCATGGAACGAAGTTTGTTAATGTGCGACAATGCTACCATCGAACCCGGCGACCTGCCGCTTGCAATCCGTCATTACGAACCGGCGCTCGATCTGCAATCTATTGAAAACGCCAGGCTGTCCATTCTCGATCTCGAGAACAAGTACGTTGCCCATGTTTTGAAGAAAACCGGTGGAGACGTGGAAGAAGCGGCGGATATTCTCGGAATCTCTGTTGACGCCGTGAAAGCAAGAATTATGGAAGCGCAGCTCGACGACGGCCTTATACCATGGTCAAAGCCGTGAACGTATCGGCGAAACATCGTCCCGCGCGGGCGCGTTTGTTCCTCGTGTCGCTGTTCCTTTTGATCGGATGCGCTGGACTGGCGGCCCAGCAGCAGCTTAATCGCCGTCCGGATAACAGAACCGTGCGATACGGGGACTTGTTCTACGCGGGAGCCGTTGTATTTCCGGGGGAGGGATCCGTGCAACGTGTGGATGTCCTGATGCGGGTGGAATACGATTTCCTGGTGTTCGTACGGTCGAATGCTTCCCGTCCGGACAGCCTGTTCAGGGCCATAGCCGTGTTCAACGTCGAAGCCGTAAACGATCGTGGAAAACACGTTCGATTCCGGCTGGCTCGCGATACCGTGTATGCCGGGGATTACGAAAAAACCAATACGAGGCGCATGTCGTTGGCACGCAGGATAACTCTTTCGCTTGAACCCGGAACATACCGTCTTATGGTTTGGGTTGAAGATGGCGAGTCCGAGCGAAAGAAGGAGGCCGTATTGTCGTTGCAAGTTCCGTCCGGCGAGGGTGTTCTGTACAGTGCGCTGCCGGTCGAGGTTGATACTGCTGCCCTGGCGGGCGGGCGTCTGACGGCAATCGGTTACGGATCTTCGGTGCATTTTGCAAAACCCTCCTGGATTGCCCTTACTCAACGGAGCGTGAGAGAACCTGAATATTCATGTCGCCTTTATCAAGTGAACGAGGACGGGGAACGGGTTGAGGCGGCCCGGTGGAACCCGCGACCGGTTCGCGTGTTTCCTTCTGCGTTGAAACCGGACGAAAAGCAAGCCCTTGGATACTTTCTCGAACCGGACAGTATGATGGCAACGGTATTGTTCGCCTTGCCGTTCACTACCCAGTACCCGGGGCAGTACGAACTTTTATGGAAGATCAGCTATCTTGATGGTATGGATTCTTTACGCACGCCCGTGCGCGTTTTATGGAAAGACATCCCGTTTTCCCTTCGAGACCTCGACATGGCAGTTAAGATGTTGGCGCTTATCGCGCCGGAGGACACGGTTGACCGTATTGCTTCCGGTTCTCCGGCAGAGGTGAGAAAAAAACTCTACGCGTTTTGGAAGCCGCGCGATCCCGACCCGGCCACGCCGTACAATCCGGCCCTGGCTGTCTTCTATCGCCGTGTGGATGAAGCCTATTTTCGATTCCGCTCCCTGACCAACCAGAACGGCGCCAAGACGGATCGCGGGCGTATTTTCATCTTGAAAGGGGAGCCCGATGAGATTCAACGGAACTTGCTTCCCGATGAACCACCGGAAGAGATCTGGGTTTATCGCGACCTCGGGAGGCGCTACGTTTTCGTCGATATTTCACGGAACGGCAGCTACCTTCTCAAGCGCGTGGAGGAGCTATGAAGCAGGCTCGTCTAGCTGTAACTGTCGGCGACATCAACGGCATCGGTCCGGAGATCATCGTACGGGCGCTGGCGAGCGAACGCGTACGAGGAATTTGCAGCCCGGTTGTGTACGGCTCGCGGTCCGTGCTGGAAGAAGCAATGAAAGTAAGCGGGGTGCCGCTTGATGCTGGGCTTGTCAGCGTAGCGGAGGTCCCTGGAGCGCCGATCATCGAGCCGGGGTTGATCAGCGGAGGAGCGGGCGCGTATGCGGTTGCCGCTATTGAGCAGGCCGTGGCCGATTGCATGAACAACCTGGTGGATGCGGTCGTGACGGCTCCCATCTCGAAACGGGCGCTGGAGCTCGCGGGCTGTCCGTATCCGGGCCATACGGAAATGCTGCGCGATCTCACCGGGGCAGATCGCGTCCTGATGATTCTCGCCAGTGGAGGGATGCGCGTCTGTCTTGTTA
>JALUUP010000146.1 GCA_027021285.1 Bacteroidota bacterium
GCACCGGGGCCGATAAAGCGCGAAAGCGCAGATTGAATGAATGGGAGATATCGTTCCTCTATCCATTCGTAGAAAAACGAACTTGGAACCTGTACCGTAAGGATATTCTTATCAAGTCGGAGGGGTTTGATGGGTTCAAACCAGGTTTTGAACGTGAGAGGTCGAACGTTTTGTCTGATGATATCCAGGCAGGAGTTCCATACCTCGTTTGGGGAAAGAACCTGATTCTCCTGGGAGTTGATAGATGGCTCGAGCACGTTATCCACAGTCAAATGTCTTGATTGACGGTTAGGTGGTTAAAAAAGCTTGCAGGTGCACTGGATGTTTACACAAGTTATCCACACGGGGACAAGACGAGCAATCCTTTGAAATTCAAAGAGTTATGGAGAATTATTGTAAAAAAACAACTTGACAATGAAAAAGAAATTTGAGAACCGAACGGATTTGACAGACATTTTTTAATACACCGCTTGAGTTTTCCACAACTTGTTAACCTGCCCAAGGCGGGCTTGAATGCTTGGGATAATATGAACCAGCAAGGTGAAATTCAATTGGTAATATTGCCCACCCAGAGCTTTTTCTTGGCAATCGTCGAAAACACGTCAGATAAGAGAGATTATTTTATGAAATTGTTTGAAAAAGGGTAGCCCCGGAGTGAGGAGTTCTCTATGTCTACAATGTTTCAGGCCATCCTTGAGGTCTTTTCGGCTCTCCAAAGAGTATCGGTATAGAAGCTCTTCATTCGTTATCGAACGATCCTCGACTTCAAAGTCTTCTACGAACACCCCGTGTCCGGGCTGTTCGTTGTCGTAGCAAAACCCGTCACCATCGTAGCCAATTTCATGGACACCACAGGTTATCTGAAGAAGCTTCTTTTCCAGGATGCTGGATGGTTGCGCCGGATTGTTTTTCTCCAAATACGATGGATGCAACGGATTCATGCCGAGGATGAATTTAATATCCATGAGAAAGAGTTCCTGGTGCTGCTGCTCATGGTTCAAGCCGAGCTCCAATAAATCCGCAAATTTTTTCCACTTGTTTTCAAACATCTTCTTAAACAAGGCGATCATCTCTTCATCGATTGCGCTGCGGTAATTGTAGATTTCCCGTACGGTAGGTCTTGTGAGGTTGCCACGCAGCGGACGGTCAACACGATCGCCCACAACGTTGTAGTGGGAATTGATTGATGATTAGAATGAATGCCGGCTCAAGCCATCCACATCTGGCGGTCGAGGCTCCGGTACTGGATAGCTTCTGAGATGTGTTCCGGGCGTATCTGTTCATTACCGGCGAGATCGGCAATGGTGCGCCCGACTTTTAAAATGCGGTCGTACGCGCGGGCACTCAGACCGAGGCGGGTAATTGCCATCTTCATCAGTTCCTGGCTTGCGTCGTCAATGTGACAATAGCGCCGTATGTCCTTGCTTTGCATGTCGGCGTTTGAATAGAGCCCTTTCGAGTTCTTGAAACGCTGGAGCTGGATTTCCCGCGCGCGCACAACACGATCACGAATGATCTCAGAGCGCTCGCCCTGGCGGGAACTGGACAGCTCCTGGTACTTGACCTGAGGCGTTTCCACGTGAATGTCTATCCTGTCCAGGAGCGGACCCGAAATCTTCGCCATGTAGCGCTGAATCTGGATCGGCGTGCACGTGCATTGCTGGTGCGGGTTCCCGTAGTTACCGCAGGGACAGGGATTCATGGCGGCGACAAGCATGAAGTTCGCCGGGTACTCGATGGTCATCTTGGAGCGGGCGATCGTAACCCGTCCGTCCTCCAGTGGTTGCCTCAGTACTTCGAGAACGTTGCGCGCGAATTCGGGCAGCTCGTCGAGAAACAGCACGCCGTTGTGGGCAAGGCTTATTTCTCCAGGTCGCGCCATTCCGATGCCGCCGCCGACCAGCGCCGCGTCGGAAATGGAATGATGGGGAGAACGGAACGGGCGCACGGAAATGAGGGCGGCTCCTTCAGGCATGGTGCCGGCGATGGAGTGGATCTTCGTAGTTTCCAGCGCTTCGTCGAACGTCATCGGTGGCAATATCGTCGGCAGCCGTTTCGCCATCATGGTTTTGCCCGAGCCCGGAGGACCGATCATGATGATGTTATGACTTCCTGCCGCGGCGACCTCGAGAGCGCGCTTGACGCTCTCCTGTCCCTTGACGTCGGAGAAATCCAGGGGATAGTTCTTGACACCCTCGGAAAAAACGGCGTCTATATCGACGTGGTACGCAGGAAGGTGTGGATGCTCGCCATTGAGGAAGTCAACGCACTCGCTCAATGTCGAGCAGGGAAAAACATCGACGCCTTTTACCATGGCGGCCTCGCGTGCGTTTTCAGTGGGAACGATGACTGCGCTAAAACCGTTTTTCCTTGCTTCCAGTGCTATGGGCAACACGCCGTGGACGGGCCGCAACGAGCCGTCCAATGCCAGTTCGCCGATCATGAGGAAGGAGGAGAGGTGATTGTTCCTGATTTCGTTGATTGCGGAGAGGATACCAACGGCAAGCGGGAGGTCGAAAGCGGATCCTTCTTTCCGTATATCGGCCGGGGCCAGGTTGACGATGATACGCTTGACGGGAAAGGGAAAACCGGAATTCTTTATTGCGGCAGTGACCCGCTCGCGGCTTTCCTTCACGGCGTTGTCGGGGAGCCCCACCACCACGAACCCGGGAACGACGTCTTCGATGTGTGTTTCAACGGTGACCGCGTAAGCGTCTATCCCATACGTGGAACCGCTGAATACCTGGGAGAGCATACCTTCCTTCGCAACTGGATCAGACGTGTTTCCGGTACGTTACAAAAGCCCGGCGTTTTTTGCAACGCCTGAGCGCGAGATCGTTATCGACGGAGGATCATTATTCTGCTTGTCGCGTGCCGGCTTGTTCGCAGTGAGTAGAAGTAAACGCCGTTCGGCAGGTCGGTCGTCTCCACGGTTACATTATGACTTCCCGGATCGAGGATGCGCCGGTCAAATACTCGAAGGACCTCCTGGCCAAGCATGTTGTGAATGGAGAGAGTCACGGCATCCCTTGCGGTAATACTGAAACGGATGGTCGTCCGGTTGATAGCGGGATTCGGAAAATTCTGATCGAGTCGAAAACGTCCGGGCGAATGTTCTTCTAATCCACCTGTAGGCGGACCAAGAATTTTCCACGCATGCACGATGCTTCGATCCTCGTCGACAAACGGCTCGAACATGTAGAGGATATTTCTTTCCCGATCATAGGAGAGCGCGCCCGTGTGATGTTTTTGCTGGCTCGAGTCAATATGATAGAGGTACGAATCTATGTTCATGACGGCGTATGGCTGTGGTTCGTATGGTTTCATTTGTCCATCGGCAACCTTGGCGAAATCCGCGGGATCGTAGAAAATAATCTGGCCCTGGAATTCGCTGCTCCACCATCCGCGGTTTGGACATTCGAGGCAGGGACCGTTTTCGTTGCCGTACCAGGCGCTGTCTCCAACACCTTTCGTGCCTGCGAAGATGACTGCGGAACCGCCGCCGGCCGTCAACCACGCGCCACCTGTCCATTCGTCGGAGTGGTGGTAACTGTCCATCTTGTAATCCGTCGTGTCTTCCCAAAAGGAGGTTGAGTACTGGAGAAGCTGGATGTTCGAGAGTCGCGTATTGGGAGGAGGGGGATTGCCGTCGAGCCATGGAGCGATCGCGTAGAGCGCGGGCCCCTGCCCGGACCATCCGCCGTCCCTGTATCGCCCGGTCGCCAATCGCATGCCCCGTGTATGTCGTGTCGCCCACTCAACAGGGATTTCGAACATGTAATCATTGACGCTGTATAAAGACCGGTTGCCTACCCACCACGCGCCCTGGCACCCGGAAAGATCAGTTTCGCACCACATGTGTGAAGCGACGTTTTGCTCGTCCTCCTGGAAATGCGCTCCCCAGGAGAAGTACAACTTGTCCGTGGTTTGTGCACCTTGCGCGGGAAGGTATTCCATTCCGACACGTACAATTTCTTGCAGGACGTTTAGCGAACCCACACCAGATCGAACATCGGTGAATTCGCGTAAGGTCCTGGCTGTCGGGAGATCGTTGATGTTTTTCTCCGGTGAGATAACGGGGCGCGGGATGCTGATTTCCGAGACCTGCATATGCCATGCATGGCCGACGCCGAAGATGGAACCCGGGAAGCCATCATTAAACCCGTTTGGGTCTCCATGTGGATAATAGGTCATAGCATGACCGCTGTACTCCCAGTTCGAACCGCCGGAGCCCGCGGGGAGCCGAAAGGCGCCGAGGTATTCAAAATGCCTGGGAAAGATTCTCTGGCTAAGGCAAATATCGAACAACGAGAAAAACGAAAGCATAATCAGGGGAAACAGCTTAATCATGACGACCTCGCATTGTTATGTTCAACTCGGAGTGACAGCGTGTTATTGTACCAGACACTTCCGGGTAATAATCTCTTTACCCATCCTCAACCGGAGAAAATACACTCCAGCAGCAACATCGATTCTGGAAGTATTCCATCGAAGCGTATGTGTTCCTCTGGGCATCCATGAATCTTCCAGAACCGTGATTCTCTCGCCAAGATGGTTGTAAATGGAGAGTTGTGCACGACCGGGCCGGCGAAGAGTATATGTAATACTCGTCATGTCTGTAAATGGGTTGGGATAGTTTTGTTCGAGATTTAGGGTTGGCTCTTTCTTTCGCGCCAGTTGCTCACCCACGGATGAGGGGATATCATGTCGGAGGATAAACACTCCATCGTTCATATCGGCAACGAAAATAAGACCGTTGTATGTGTATATCCCCCGGGGCTGACTCCCAGTGATGTAATACCCTGATTCAGAGGGATTGCTGGGATCCGAAATGTCGATTATGCGAAGTTTCTTTGCGAAATCGACGATGTACGCATAGTCGCCCTGGAGTACAATGGAGAGACAGGTTCTGCCCGTAAAGTAAGTACTTACTTCCACGGGTGAAACGGGATTGGAAATATCGAGTACCCGCAAACCGGTTGGACGGCTTGTAATATATGCGTAGTGTCCTTGAATTGCCACGTCCCATAGCTTATCGGAAGTACGGTACTCGCCTACTTCTACCGGGTTGATGGGATTGGTTATATCAAGAATCTTCAGGCCGTTGCCAGTCGTGGCTACGAAAAGGTAAGAGCCGGTGACGGCGGCACCCCAGGCGGCTCCAATTGTATCAAGCTGAGAAACCAACACGGGATTGGAAGGGGTTGATACATCAATGACAAAAAGACCGTTTTGTTGCGCGGATACATAGGCAAAGTTACCCGAAAGAGCGACTCGAAAAGCGGAGAAGATGGAGTCTATGGCTCCAACCTCTATGGGATTGTCCGGGTCCGAAAGGTCTATAACGCGCAGCCATCCTCCCCAGTCGGTCACGTAGGCGGTGGTGCCTGTAATTTTAACGCTCATACATCGACCGGCGGTGCTTATCATGCCTTTCTGAGATGGATGCGTGGGATCAGAGATGTCCAGAATGCGGAGGCCGCCGTATCCGTTTGCTACGCAGGCAAGATTGCCGAAAACATCAAGATCATGAGTTTCGCCGGCTGTCTCGTACGAGGAAACCTCTATGCACTTTGATGGATCAGTGACATCTATGACCCGAAGGCCGTTGAAATCATCAGCGACGTAAGCGAGATTATTGTTCAGGAAAATGTTTATGGCATAACCAGACGTTATAAAGTTACCTGCTTCCACGGGATCTGCAGGCGAAGAAATATCATAGATTCGCAATCCACCGTTCATACAGGCCAGGTAAAGGAGAGAGTCTGACGTCGTAACCCCCTTAACGCTGTTGTACACTCTTACCAGGCGATCTTCGCGAGGGTGCGCCGGGTCTGCAATGTTAATAACACGTAAACCATTGCCTGATTCACCCAGGTAGGCATATTCTCCTTTAACAGCAACACCGTATGCGTAGCTGTTATTTGCATACGATGCTACATGTGTAGGGCGTTCCGGATTTTGAATGTCAATGATCACCAGGCCATATTCTTGACTTGCGATGAAGGAAAGATTGCCTGCCAGATCAATATCCAGTGCAAAAATGCTATCGGAGTTAAAAGAGCCGATTTCTATAGGACGCAAAGGATCTCGAACGTCGACAACTCTAAGGCCAGCGTGTCCTGCAGCAACGTACGCGATGGAATCTCTTATCACGACATTATAAGCACCGTACGGAAATTTTAAAACAGACATCTCCCGGGGTTTGGAGCGATCCGTCACATCGAGAATCCTTAAACCACCGATTTCATTAGCGATATAGAGATAATCACCATCCTGAGCCAGTCCCCGAACAGTGGACGGAGTTGTATATGTTGCGAGGCGCAAAGGATTGGCCATATTGGAGAAGTCGACAATATCGACATTTCCGCCGTTTCCAAGAAAAGCGATGTTTTCCTTTACCAAAACGTCGAAACATGGGCCATCTGCCCAATGACCGATAAAAGAAACGTTTTTCGAGTCCTGGGAATGTGTGTTGTATGGCAACAGGACGAAAAACATAATCAAGGGGATCATAATGAACCGGATTGTGACAATTGAAACAGTTGTCTTCATACAAGTCTCCTCGACGGGATGTTTATGATAAAAGGACAAAAAAACGCTATGACTGTAAACAACGCGGTTATTTTGTATGTGTGGGCCTCAATCCGATAGGCGGGGTTGAATATATCAATCTATTGAATGGCAAGTTCGCGCTTTTTGGTTTGAGAAACAACTGTTTCTTCGGACGAAGTGAAATCTTTGCCTTCCATGCATACAATCCCGTTGTATGGATGAGGGAGATTCCGTTTCTTGGTGAAAAGGATGCCTATGAACCAGACATGGAAAGCTCATGAAAGCAATGGTTATTGATCGGGTCAAGGATGTCGATCGCGACCATCATCCCTTGGTTGAAAAGTTTTTGCCGAATCCCGTTCCTGGTGAACGCGAAATCCTGGTTCGTGTTTCCGCTTGTGGTGTCTGCCATACCGAGCTTGACGAGATCGAGGGAAGAACGCCGCCTCCCCGTCTCCCCGTTGTGCCGGGGCACCAGGTTGTGGGAACCGTTGCTCAAACGGGATCAGGTGTGGAAAGATTCAAACCCGGCGACCGGGTGGGTGTGGCGTGGATTTTTTCGTCCTGCGGCGTGTGTGAGTACTGTCGCTCCGGCAACGAAAATCTCTGCCCGGAATTTCGCGCCACCGGTCGCGACGCGCACGGCGGTTACGCGGAGTACATGACGGTGAATGAAAACTTCGCCTTTCCCATCCCAGAAGTGTTCAGCGACTCCGAGGCGGCGCCCCTCTTGTGCGCTGGTGCCATCGGGTACCGCTCGTTACGCCTGAGCGGCATCGCCGACGGTCACCGCCTTGGTCTCACCGGTTTCGGCGCGTCGGCCCATCTCGTTTTGAAAATGGTTCGGCACAAGTACCCCGCGACAGACGTGTACGTATTCGCTCGCAGCAAGGAGGAGCGCCATTTTGCGCGGGAGCTCGGCGCGGTTTGGTCTGGCGACACAGAAGACGAGGCTCCGGAGAAGCTGCATGCCATCATCGACACGACGCCGGTGTGGAAGCCGGTGGTGGAAGCATTGAGGAATCTTGCGCCCGGAGGAAGGTTGGTCATTAATGCCATCAGGAAGGAATCGAAAGACAAGAAGGAGCTTCTAAAACTGGATTACCCGGAGCACCTGTGGATGGAAAAGGAGATAAAAAGCGTGGCAAATGTCGCCCGCATCGATGTTGAGGAATTCCTGCAGCTGGCGGCTGAGATTCCTCTGAAGCCCGAATTCCAGGAATACCCGTTGGAGCACGCTAACCGGGCGCTGGTGAAGTTGAAAGAAAGGAAAATCCGTGGAGCCAAGGTGCTGAAAGTTTCATAGGGTTTGCCGGAAACCGTGTGTTTATCCGGCGGCATTTTGTTATCACTTGCTGAGGAAAGTTTACAATGTTCCAACGCTTTCGCAACCTGATATTCACGTTTCTCCTGTTCTTATCAGGATTGTGCGGGATTTCCTACGAGATATTATACGGTAGAATCCTGGGGAATATTATCGGGGACCAGTTTGCCGTAAGCGCGTCCATTTTGCTGACGTTCCTCCTGGGGATAGGGTTCGGGACCTTGTATGCGCACAGGTTATGGGCGCACCTGTGGTTGCTGGAAGCGGGAATAGGTTTGTACGGGGCGCTCTTTGCCCTCGGTAGTGGGATCATCGACGGGATTTTGTATTCCGCCCTTCCCCTTGTGACGGGAGGAGTGACGACGTCTATTCTGGTTTGCGTGGTTCTTCTTATCATTCCAGCATTTTTCATCGGGACAAGTCTTCCGATCTTTGCCGGTTACCTGAGCCGCATGAGGGAAGGGCCTGTTTTCTCCCGGGCGTACGCCTTTTACAACATTGGCGCTGCTTTTACTGCTTTGTTCATAGAATTCTGGCTGGTACGATGGCTGGGGATCCGCGATGCCACACTGGTTATTGCGGTGCTCAATGGCGTAGTAGCGTTTTCCCTGATCGCGGGGTACAGGGACATGCGCCGCATGAAGCCGATATCACATGGCGTTCGCGGCTGGAGCTTCCCCTGGTTTGTACTGGCCGCCCTCGCTTTGGCCAGCATTGGCTCGGCCATCTTCCAACTCCTCATGGTAAAAGTGGCGGAGTGCATCATGGGACCTTTCCGCGAAACGTTCGCGGTGATTCTTTTCCTGGTTCTCCTCGGCATCGCCCTGGGATCCCTTATGGTAAAGAGGTACCATGTATCGTTTCCCACGTTGATGATGTTAAACCTCGCGGGATTGGCCTGGTTGCTGGGTGGATTCACCGCGGTCACGGAATTTTACGCGGCCAACTACCCTGCCGCCGTGGAGACATACACCGGCTCCGTGCTTTTAAAAACCCTGGCGCTTGCCATAATCATGGGAGTGCCGGTTATCACGTTCGGCGCCACCATTCCAGCTCTGCTGAAGGAACAGGATAACGTCGCGCGCGAATCGGGACAGTTGCTCTTCGTCTCGTCTGTCGCAAACGCGTTCGGCTTCCTCGTTCTCGCATTCTATCTTCACGAGCGATTCGATTACGGAACGCTGTTTCTTGTTATCGCGGGCCTGTCCGCTGCGGCAGTTCTGGTTCACCAGAAGAAATTCAACTTTCGAACCGCGGCGGTTGTGGCACTGTTCTTGGCGGCTGTGGGATTTCAGGCGGGGTTATGGAACGAAGATCTGTTGTACATCGGGTACACCTCGTATCATTCCACCGAAGACCTTGAGGAAGGAAGAGAAGACCTTCGCTTTCCGGACAGGTTCAAGGGGCCGCAAGACATTTTCTCCATCACGTGGTTTCGTGATCGTCCGTACTTTTTCATCAACGGCTACATCAGTATTCCTCTCGATGCGCCTGCAGAAAAAATCGTCGGTGCGTTTTCATCCGTCTTTGCTCCGCGGAACGACCGGGCGCTGGTGCTCGGGCTGGGCAGCGGAGCAACCGCCAACACGGTCGGGCTCCTGTTCGATCACACCGACGGGGTGGAGATCAACGGCGTGGTCCTGGAAAATCTTTTCCGCATGAAGGACTACAATTTCGACATCGAGAGCAATCCCAGGGTTTCCATCATTCACGACGATGCCATACACTTCGTCAAGGCCGGCACGGGAACATATTCCTTAATCATCAACACGGTAACCACCCCTCTGTATTTCAGCTCTTCCAAACTGTACACGCGCGACTTCATCGAGGCGGTCAAGAAACGCCTCGCGCCGGACGGCGTGTACATGACCTGGATCGACAGCCGTATCGGCGATCGCGGGGTGGACATTCTGTTAAAAACCCTTGGCCAGTCGTTTTCCCACTGCGCTATAGGAGCCGTGCGCTCGGCTTATTTCCTGCTTCTTTGTTCTCAAAAACCCATTCGTGCGCACCAGGCCGGAATCGTGGCCGACAACCCGCAGCTGGGACCGTATTTCTTGAAACAGTACGATATCAACCCGGCATGGATTGCCTACGGATTACTTAATACCAGCGCCACAAATCTTGTGGGAAATCGCGACGTTCCCATAAACACGCTCGATTACCCGGCCCTGGAGTTTGAAATGGCACGGTTGCGAAAACGCGGCTACCGCAACTTCCAGTACAGGTTACGGGACAGCATGCGTCTCGCGCCGGTGCGCGAAGCTATCACACCCATGGTGGATTGGAACCCGTTTCATCTCGTGTTGCACCTGGAAACGTTGTTGGAAGACTCCCGGTACGTTCGTAGGTGGAAGGCGCTCGTGGCGGAACAGGAACCGGATTTTGAAGAACGGTATAACGAGGCCAGTATAGATTTATATCGGAAATACGCGGCGGCAGTCAACACGGCGACAGCATATCATCACCTCGGTTTTCTCTTGATGAAAAACGACCAGTACCGCAAAGCGATAGCAATGTACCGGCGGGCGTTGGAAATCGATTCCACGCACAATAACACGCATTTCAACATTGGCGCGTGTTACGAGTACATGGAGATGTATCCACGTGCTTTGGAGGAATACAACTTGGAGTTGACCGTTGATCCACGTGACAGTGACGTCTCGTACCGCGTGGGGAGGGTGTTGGTCAAGATGAAACGGTACAAAGCTGCAATTGACGAGCTTACGAAAGCTCTCCGCGAGGATGAAAAGCCCGCCGTGTTCTATTACAGGGGTGTGGCGCTGGAAAAGCTGGGGAACATCGGGAAAGCGCGGCTGGATTATCTCGAAGCCCTGTCACTCGACCCGGAGTATTTCCGGGCGCAGGAAGCGTTGAATCGGCTCACCGGTGGTTGACGTCATGCACAGCGTGGTGTTGAAGGAGTAACGCGAATTACGTACTATTACCCGGAGGCGGAACATGCCGGCGGATACCGGTAAGCCCGGACGATCATCAAGAAATATTGTTCACGGAGGTGACATGAAGACGAGTGTTTTATTCTCGGTGATGCTGTTTGTGTTTTGCGGGATCGCATTTACTCCGAAGGTGGCTTCGGCCGGCCCGGGAGATACTACCGTGGTCCAGACGTTCACGTTCAATTGGCCGGGCTCGCCGAAGGAGGGAACATTTCTGTTTCCGCCCGCCGACAAGCGCTTCGAGAAAATCCTGATGTACTATACCCTCAAGTGCAATCCCAAGCAAAACCCTGCATGCGGAGAATGGGATTACCTGACCTACACGCGCCTCTTTCATCATACAGGACGATTTGACTCTACAGGAAAGGAGATCGTCGAACGCTACGAGCTGGGACGGTTCATCACGCCGTATGGAATCGGTCTCGACCTGGGTGAGGGATGGACATGGGTGTACGACGTGACAGATTTTCGTCCGCTTCTTGCCGACTCCGTGCACCTGAAGGCAGGCAACTGGCAAGAGTTGCTGGATTTGAAATTCATCATGATAGAGGGAACGCCTCCCCGCGATGTCATCAAGATCGAAAACCTCTGGAGGGGCTCCATTAAGCTGAAGGAATTTGCTGCGAAGGTACCGGCCCGTAAAGTCGATCTTGATCCACAAGCAAAGATGTTCAAGCTCAGGATTACAACCACCGGGCACAAGTTTGATAATGCGACGAATTGCGCGGAGTTTTGTCCCAAGATCCACAGCGTGAACGTGGATGGAGTGAGACGATACCAGTGGCAGATACGGCAGGAGTGCGCTACTAATCCGCTGTACCCCCAGGGGGGCACATGGATTTACGACCGTGCGGGATGGTGCCCGGGTATGCCTGCAACGACGCAGGAAATAGAGCTCACACCATACATAAGCGGCTCGAGTGTGTTCCTCGACTATAACTGTGAGTATGATGAATACGGAAATTACATCGTGGAAACCCAGTTCGTTTCCTACGGTCCGCCAAACCATAACCGCGACGCCGCTGTGGTGGAAATCAAGGCGCCCAACCGTGGTGAGATGTACAACCGCATCAATCCTATTTGCGCCCGTCCCCTTGTTGTGATCCAGAACACAGGCGCTGAAGTCTTGAACAGCCTTGACATTACGTATGGACCGGTGGGTGGCAATACCAACACCTACCATTGGACGGGCAGCCTCAAGTTCCTGGAAAAGAAAGAAGTCTGGCTGCCCTCCTTCGATTGGGGAACGTGGAGTGGTGACAACGTGTTTCGTGTCACGGTGAGCAATCCGAACGGCGGTTCCGACGAGTACGCGCACAACAACACGATGGAATCGCATTTCGAAACAGCGCCGGTTTACAACAGCCACCTCGTTATTGCCATGCGGACCAACAAGGCCGCGTATGAAACCTATTACGAAATACTCGATGCCGCGGGCAAGCCTGTTTTTACAAAAAAGAACCTGCTCAACAATACCATTTACCGGGATACGATCCGTCTCATGCCCGGGTGTTACGAGTTCGTGATTCATGATTACGGCGACGATGGAATATCGTTCTGGGCAAACAACGACGGTTCGGGATCCGTCATCTTCCGCCTCACGGGTGGCGGCCTGTGGAAAACGATGAACCCGGATTTCGGAAAGGAATGGCGCATGCAGTTCACCTACTCCTCCCTGGTGAATGTCGAGGATGTCGTCGCGCGCCCCGTGGATTTCTCCGTCTTCCCCAACCCCGCAAACGGCGCGCTTGAGGTAACGTACTCCGTGAATGCCCCGTCTACGTTGAGCTTGCGTCTCCTGGACGTATTGGGAAGAGTTGTAAAAGAGATTAATCCAGGAATTATCGCACCGGGCAAGCACCGGGCTCGCTTCGATATCTCCGACCTGGCTCCGGGGAACTACTTCGTTGTCCTGGTTGGTAATGGTACAGTTGTGCGGAAGGTCAACGTGATCATTGTCCGGTAGGGGATGCGTACCTCCATGTGAATCATTCCCCGTTGAAGGCGCGAATGATATTCATCCTGCGGAGTGGGTTTCCCTGATGATAATGAGAACGGCGTACAGGACAGCGGCAAGGCTCATACGCGCTGTTGTTTAAGTGGCTTAAGTCCTATCGTTCCTTGCAACAAATTTGTTTCATAATGGTGAAAACCATGCGCTGCCTGCTTTTCCTCCTTGTTGCTTCACTGCTCCAATTTTCCTCCTCCTGCGCTCAGCCCCGTGTCGTCAACCCACGCTCCGTTTCTTCTCCCCGCGTCGATTCTATTGGCAGCGCCACCCCCCGCCTGACCTTTCTCGTGTTTGGTGATTGGGGAACGGGTGGAAAGGGACAAAAACAGGTGGCGGATGGTATGTCGGACGTGCGGCGGCGGCTCGGCGCAGACCTTGCCCTGGGCACGGGCGACAATTTCTACAATTCCGGTGTGGAGAGCGTCACCGACCCCCAGTGGGAGCGAAAATTCGAGCGCATGTACGACTCGGCGCGCTTTCCCATCCGCTTTGCCATGACGCTTGGGAACCACGATTACGGCAAGAATCCGGATGCGCAGGTGGCGTACACGCAGCGCAGCACGCGATGGTTCATGCCTTCGCGGTACTACACCTTCAGCCTCGTGCTCTCCGATTCCACGGTGGTGCAGTTCTTCGCGCTGGATACACAAAATCTTGTGAGGGGAAGTTCATCGATCCGTGGAAAGCAACTGGCTTGGCTGGACAGCGCGCTGGCTGCGAGCGTCGCCCGGTGGAAAATCGTGTTTGGTCACCACCCGCCGTTTTCCAACGGCGCGCATGGCAATAACAAGCGGCTTATCAAGGAACTGGTGCCCATCCTGGAAAAGCACGGAGTGACAGCGCTTTTCTCAGGTCACGACCACGACCTCCAGGCCCTGCGACCCGTGAACGGCGTTCGGTACTTCGTGAGCGGCGGCGGGGCGGGCGCCCGGTCTGTGGCATGGAAGAACAACACTCTCTTTGCCGCTACCAACCTGGGATTCGCCTGGTGCCGCGTCACGGGATCAAGCTTCGAGGTTGCCTTCTTCGACAGACACGGGACGTTATTATGGTCGAAGAAGATCTTTTGATCGGGCAACATCGTTTAGATGGACCTGACTGTTGAAACCGTCCGGTTTTTTAACATCGGTTTCACAAGCTTGAAAAGGTTTCCCGGACAGGGAAAAATCCATGGAGAACGTACAACGAAGGTTTCTTTACGTTACAGTGTTGGCGGGAAAATCGTCAGACGCAATTCTTTTCCTGTAATTGTTTCTACTTCGATTGCGGCCAGAATTGGTGCGGTGCTGGCGCAACGCGGCGCCATCACGATAGCCGTCGGTTCCCACGTGAAGATCCCGCTGGGAGCCCAAATCAGCGCCGATACCATCTACGTGTACGGTACGCTGGATGCGGCGGACCTGACCGGTATTTGCGCCAAGGCCAAGGTGTACTGCTGTGGCGCGTGTATTCCGACGGACCTG
>JALUUP010000147.1 GCA_027021285.1 Bacteroidota bacterium
CACGATCCAGGTGGACGTGCGCATCATCGCCGCCACCCACCGCGACCTCCAGGACATGATTCGGCAAGGAACGTTTCGCGAGGATTTGTTCTACCGCCTGAACGTGGTGGAAATCCACCTGCCCGGTCTCGACGAACGCCGTGAGGATATTCCCCTGCTCGTGCAGCATTTCATCAAGAAATTCAACCGCGAGATGCACCACTCGATTTCCGGTGTGTCCAATTCCACCATGCAAGCCTTGATGGCACATCGCTGGAAAGGCGGCGTGCGCGAGCTGGAAAACATCATCGAGCGCGCCATGATCTTCTGCGACGGCGAAGTCATCAACATGGAAGACCTGCCGCCGCAATTTCTTTCACGCGCAACCATTTCAACCTTTACCGAGAACTTGAAGGAATCGATGCGGGCGTACGAGCGCAGGCATATCATCTCCATCCTCGAAGCCTATCCCGACAAGAAAGAAGCCGCACGGGCCATGGGTATCGGCCTCTCTTCCCTCTACCGAAAAATCGAGGAGCACAACATCACACCGGCTGAAATCCCCGGTTTCGAATAAACCTTTCCACGACTTCCTGAAAGCACCATCCCGCCAACTCGACAAAACAACACACCTCCACAGGAACCCGCACACACCTCCACAAGGGCTCGCCCGAGGAAGCAGCTACAAACCCACCTTCCTCCCCTGGCGAAATAACCCAATTTTCCCTTTTTTATCACAAAACGGGAATTTTAATCTTGACATTTTTGTATAGTATATGTTACCTTGGTGTTCTGGCCGGCGATTGACGAACATCAACCAAGAGAAATCGAAATGCCGAAAGCCAGGCGCGGAAAACGACAAGAATCATTCAGGAACCTGATTGCTCATGACTGAAGAGTCCAAGACGATAGAAGAAATCACCAGCCAGGAATACAAGTACGGTTTTACGACGGACATCGAAACCGACTCCATTCCAAAGGGCTTGAACGAGGACGTCATCCGTCTTATTTCCTCCAAGAAGGACGAACCCGAATGGCTGACCGAGTGGCGACTGAAAGCTTTCCGACGGTGGCGGGAAATGAAAGAACCGACCTGGGCAAACGTCCGGTACGATCCCATCGATTACCAGGAAATCATCTACTACTCCGCTCCCAGGCTTGACAAGGATCGCCCGAAGAGCCTCGACGAGGTTGATCCGAAGCTCCTGGAGACGTACGAGAAACTGGGCATCCCCCTGAAGGAACGCGAAATCCTGGCAGGCGTGGCCGTGGATGCCGTCTTCGACAGCGTGTCGGTTGCGACCACCTTCAAGGAAAAACTCTCGGAGCTGGGCATCATCTTTTGCTCCTTCTCCGAGGCGGTGCACGACCACCCGGACCTCGTGCGCAAGTACCTCGGTTCCGTCGTGCCGTATTCCGACAACTTCTTCGCCGCGCTGAATTCCGCCGTGTTCAGCGACGGGTCATTCGTGTTCATCCCGAAAGGCGTGCGCTGTCCCATGGAGCTTTCGACCTACTTCCGCATCAACGCCGCCCAGACAGGCCAGTTCGAGCGAACGCTCATCGTCGCCGAGGAAGGCGCCTACGTCAGCTATCTCGAAGGCTGCACGGCCCCCATGCGGGACGAGAACCAACTCCACGCCGCCGTGGTGGAATTGATCGCTCTCGACGACGCGGAAATAAAGTACTCCACCGTCCAGAACTGGTATCCCGGCGACGAGGAAGGCCGGGGCGGTATCTACAACTTCGTGACCAAGCGCGGTAAATGCCTCGGCAGGAACAGCAAGATTTCCTGGACGCAGGTGGAAACCGGTTCGGCCATCACATGGAAGTACCCGGGCTGTATCCTGCTGGGCGACAACTCGGTGGGCGAATTCTATTCGGTGGCCCTGACGAACAACTACCAGCAGGCGGACACCGGCACCAAGATGATCCATATCGGAAAGAACACGAGAAGCCTGATCATCTCGAAAGGCATCTCCGCCGGGCACGCCCAGAACTCCTACCGCGGCGCGGTGAAGATCATGAAAGGAGCCAGCGGCGCACGAAATTTCTCCCAGTGCGATTCGCTGCTCATCGGCGACAAGTGCGGAGCCCACACCTTCCCCTACATCGAGGTCAAGAACAACGACTCCCAGGTCGAGCACGAGGCCACCACCTCGAAAATCGGGGAGGACCAGATCTTCTATTGCAACCAGCGCGGCATCTCAACCGAAGACGCCGTGGCCATGATCGTGAACGGGTTCTGCAAGGAAGTCCTGATGGAGCTGCCCATGGAATTCGCGGTGGAAGCACAAAAACTGCTCGGAGTCAGCCTGGAAGGGAGCGTCGGGTGACCCGCGGCGCGCCGGTCTTTTCGCTATGAACAACACACAGGTTTGAAAAAGGAAATGGAGAAACAATACATGCTGGAAGTCAGAAACCTCCACGCGGGAATAGAAGGAACGGAAATTCTCAAGGGCATCGATCTCTCGGTGAAAGCCGGCGAAGTCCACGCCATCATGGGGCCGAACGGCTCCGGCAAGAGCACCCTGTCCCAGATCCTGGCCGGTCGCGAGACCTACACGGTCACGGAAGGAGAGATCCTGTACGAGGGAGAGAACCTTCTCGAAATGAGCCCGGAAGAGCGCGCCCACCGCGGCATTTTCCTCGCCTTCCAGTACCCGGTGGAAATTCCCGGCGTGAGCAACATGTACTTCCTGAAGATGGCCTTGAATTCCATCCGCAAGGCCCAGGGCATGGAAGAGCTCGACGCCATGGATTTCCTTACACTGGTCAAGGACAAGATATCGCTGGTCAACATGGACGAGGCCCTGCTCAAGCGTCCCGTCAACGCCGGATTTTCCGGCGGGGAAAAAAAGCGCAACGAGATCTTCCAGATGGCCATCCTGGAGCCCAGGCTCGCCATCCTGGACGAAACAGATTCCGGCCTGGATATCGACGCGCTCCGCATCGTGGCCGAGGGTGTCAACACCTTGCGCTCGGAAGACAACGCCATTGTCCTCGTCACCCACTACCAGCGCCTGCTGAACTACATCGTGCCGGATTACGTGCACGTGCTCATGGACGGCGCCATCGTCAAGTCCGGCGGCCGGGAGCTGGCGCTGGAGCTGGAAGAAAAAGGCTACGATTGGCTCAAGGAAGAAACGCAGGCGGTTCCGGCGTCATGAAGGAGAAACGCATGACGGCAATCAAGACACGCGACGAACAGAAGGAGT
>JALUUP010000148.1 GCA_027021285.1 Bacteroidota bacterium
CCGCAATATCTTCGGTGGCGCCCAGACGTTTACCATCAATTTCAGCACACTCTGGCATTCCCTTGAAACGAAAAGTTATAAAGTCTCGCTCATGCTCGACCAACCATACCTCTGGGACAATTACACGCGGGGATTTGTTAACGTGAACATTCTTTCGGCCGACGAAAAGTCGCTGTACTCCGTCCAGGTATTGCAGGGCATCGTGGGCCTGACTCATACGTTTACCTCGAGCCTCAGTGGAAAAGGAGAGCTGACGTTTGAGCAGCAACGTTACGACGTAACAGACCCGAAAATATCGGGCAATATCCTGAGAAGATTCGGCAGTGCGACGGGAATCAATTACCGAAACTTTATCGTCGGCGTCACCTTGTTCCACGACAGAACCAACGATGTCTTCAACCCGACCTCCGGCATGTCGCAACAACTGACCCTCGAACACGCGGGCCTCTTGAAACCATTACTTGAAGACCGCGACAAAAACATTGAAAGCATTGAATACGTGAAATCCGACGTTCTCCTGCGCGGCTTCACCCGTTTAGGCAGATCGGAAAAAACCATCGTCGCGGTAAAATTCCGGATCGGCAGCATCTTTCGCTATGGTTCGAGCAAGCAGCGCGATCTGCCCGTCCCGATCGCGCGAGCGTACTTCGCCGGCGGAAGCAACAGCGTGCGCGGCTGGACCGCACGGGAGCTTTCCACTGCGCCCGACTCGCTGACGGCGCTGGGATTGAATGCACTGTTCGAATCGTCACTCGAATTGCGATGGAACGCATTCCGCGGAATGTCGTCCTTCCTCCCTCTCGACCTTGATCGCTTTTGGCTGGTTCTGTTTTTCGATGCCGGCAATGCATGGAGGGAACTCACGTTCATGAGCAGTAACGAAATCGCAATGGCGTTCGGCCTCGGTTTACGATATGACTTGTTTTTTGGACCGATTCGGATAGATTTCGGGATGAAGATGTTCGATCCGTCGGTGTCGAACCACCGGTGGTTCACCGAGCGAAAGTTTTTTTCTGAAACACTTGCCGGAATGGTCATCCATTTCGGCATCGGCCACGCGTTTTAACTTCGGAATGTCCTGGAAACGAATCATTGGTCAAGAGCGGGTCTTGCGCCTCCTTCGTTCTGCCTTCGAACACGATCGCCTGCCACACGCGTTTCTCTTTCACGGTCCGCGCGGTACAGGCAAGGAAGCTGTCGCCATCGAGTTGGCCCGCACACTGAATTGCCCAACGGGTACGTGGGAGGCCTGTGGAACGTGCCCCTCCTGCCACCAGATGGATTCGTTGCAGCACCCGAACATCGATCTCGTGTTCCCCTTGCCCACGGGAAAAAACGAAGAGAAGCATCACGATCCGTACGAAAAGCTCACCGAAACCGTTATCCAGCAAATCCGGGACGAAATTTCCGCGAAAGCCCAGGACCCGTATCATCCCATAGAAATCAAGCGGGCCAGCGTTATCAAGATCAACAGTATTCGCAATATCAAGCGAAAAGCATCGATGCGCGTGGGATCACACCAGCGCCATGTTGTGATTATTTGCGGCGCGGAAAAAATGAAGGCGGATGCGGCGAATTCTCTTCTCAAGACACTGGAAGAACCAAGCCCCGGTCAGGTGATCATTCTTACAACACCGACGCCCGACGCCTTGCTCCCAACCATTATCTCCCGCTGCCAGGTCATCCGTTTCGATCCCATTCCAGAAGAGGAAATCACCCGAGCCCTGGTTCAGCGCGAACTCTGCGATGAAGAAACCGCAGCCGCGCTGGCCCGTTTGGCGGAAGGCAGTTTCCATAAAGCGCTTGAATACAGTGACCCGGAGGTGAGAAACCGGAGGTCCCTCGTTGTGGAGTTCATGCGCGCAGTTTACGCTGGAAATACCACCCGCATCATGAAGGAACTTGAACCGGTCGTGTCGGCGCGCGACCGCCAGGAAGCCATTCGATTCTTACAGGCTTTAGAAGACTGGTTCCACGACGTCATAGCAATCCGGGAGGGAAGACCGGATCGCATCCGGCATTTTGACAACCGGGAAGCTGTCACAAGGTTCGCTCAACTCTTTTCCGGCATTTCCTGTGAGGACGTACTGGACGAGATCGAGAAAACCATTGAATACGTCATGGGAAATGTGCATCTTACTCTTGCGCTGGTATATCTTGCCAACTGGCTTCATCAGCGCCTTCAACCTCCATCCTAGCTGGGCACGGGAGGAACTGTGACTGATAAAGACGCATCGCATAACGATAAATCTCCCTCCGACCATTCACTCGATGATTCAATCCTGATCTATTCTTCGGAAGGCTCTCCCACTGAACGGGAAGGGACTCTCCCACCCTGTGCGCTCGAACCCGGAAACATTCCAGAGGATCCATGGAAAGGCATTACCCCAGATAACGTCGTGGAGGTGGAATTCAAAGCCGGACGCAAGGATTATTTTATCAACGATCAGCATCTCGAACTTTCCATCGGCGATTACCTTGTGACCGAAGCGGACCGGGGTATCGACATGGGACGAGTGATAGATATCGGCCAACTTGCGTATCACAAGGTGCGCCTTCGCAACAAGGGGTGTGTGGCCAACATCAAGCGCGTCGTCCGCTTGGGAACGGAGGAAGACATCAAAGTCCTCCAGTATCACCGCGAACAGGAAAACGTCGCCTTTGAGATCTGCAAGGAGAAAATCGATAATCACCGTTTGCCCATGAAATTGGTCGACGTGGAGTATCAGCTCGACCGGAACCGGATTACGTTCTACTTCACCGCCGACGGACGCGTAGACTTCCGTGAACTGGTCAAAGACCTCGCCGCGGAGTACCGCACGCGAATCGAGTTGCGGCAGATCGGCGCCCGCGACGAGGCAAAGCGCCACGGCGGATTCGGAAGCTGCGGACGGGAATTGTGCTGCTCCAACTGGATGAATACCTTTGAACACATCTCGACATCCATGGCCCGCACACAGAACCTGCCTCTCAATCCCTTCAAGCTTTCCGGAATGTGCGGGCGGCTCAAGTGCTGCCTTGCTTACGAAGCAGAGGTGTACGAAACACTCCTGGAAGGTTTCCCCAAGATCGACACCATCATACAAACCGATAAAGGCAGGGCGCGCGTGGACAAGATCGACGTATTCAAGGACGTGGTCTATCTATACTACGAGAAATCCGATCACTGGGAGCGCATGAACAGACGC
>JALUUP010000149.1 GCA_027021285.1 Bacteroidota bacterium
AACCTCTCGCTCGCGTTGTTGCATCCGCGTCCACGGGCGTCGACCCGGTGTACATGGGTATCGGTCCCGCTCCCTCGATCCGCGCCGTTCTCGACGTGGCGGGCCTGACGATGGAAGACATTGCGTTGTTCGAGATCAACGAGGCCTTCGGCGCCCAGATCGTCGCCGTGGAGAAAGAACTGGGGATCGAACGGGAACGGTTGAACGTCAACGGCGGGGCAATCGCCATCGGTCATCCGCTGGCTGCCACCGGCACCCGCCTGACCCACACCCTGGCCCTGGAATTGCGCCGCCGGAACGCCCGCTACGGCGTGGCGTCCGCGTGCATCGGTGGGGGACAGGGAACGGCCATCCTTATTGAAAACACAAGCGCGGGAGCCTGACCATGAATATCCATGCCTACCAGATGACGGAGAAGGACAAGCCGTTCGAGCGCGTTTCGTTTCCCGTCCCGCAGTTGAAGGAAGATGAAGCGCTGGTTGAAGTCGCGGGGTGCGGTGTCTGCCATACCGACCTTAGCTTCTGGCACTATGGTGTTCCCACCCGTCACGAGCTTCCTCTCGTACTCGGTCATGAAATCAGCGGAACGGTGCTCGAGGGACCGCCGCACCTGGTCGGAAAACCGGTTATTGTTCCGGCCGTGCTCCCCTGCGGCGAGTGCGACCTGTGCCGGAAGGGACGAAGCAACATCTGCCAGATGCAGAAGATGCCCGGCAACGATTTTCACGGTGGTTTTGCCAGTCACGTGGTGACACCGTCGCGCTACCTTGTGCCGGTGTCGTCCGAGGCGCTGGCGACGCACACACTGGCCGAGTTGTCCGTGATCGCCGATGCCGTCTCCACTCCTTACCAGGTCGTCGTAAAAAGCGGATTGGAACCGGGCGAGTTTGCCGTGGTGATCGGTGTGGGTGGAGTAGGCGTGTACGCGGCCCAGATCGCGCGGGCATTCGGCGCGCACGTTCTGGCCCTCGATATCTCGTCGTCGCGGTTGGAGGCGGTTTCAAAAATCGAAGGCGTGCGAACATTGAACACCAGCGGACTGGGAGTCAAGGACATCAAAAAACAGGTCAAGGAAATTTGTCGCGAAATGGGCGCGCCGGGAAACCGCTGGAAGATTTACGAAATGTCCGGAACGAAGCCGGGACAAGAGCTTGGGTTTGCCCTCATGGGAATCGCTTCGACGCTGTCGATCGTCGGATTCACGCTGGACAAACTGGAAGTGCGGCTCAGTAACCTCATGGCGTTCGACGCGCAGATCATCGGCACCTGGGGCTGCAAGCCCGAGTTGTACCCGGAGGTAATCGACAAGGTGGCTTCCGGCGAGCTGACAATCAAACCGTTCACCGAGACGTTTCCACTGTCTCGGATCAACGACATCTTTCAACAGACGCTGGAACACAAACTCGAAAAGCGTTCCGTACTCGTTCCGGATTTCGGCGACGTCTGATCGACGATCCGCAAAGCGTCACCGTGTTTCATTGTCATAGAGTAACCATCTCGTACACAAGCGAAAGGGAACCACATGAGTCATCATCTCGTCAACCACAACCTGGTCGAAACGGAATTCAAGGAAATTATTTACGAATTGCGCCCTTGCCTGGATAAGAACGGTGAAGCGGTGGAAGGCCTGCACAACGCCTGGATATTTCTCAACAACCCGAAGCAATACAACTCCTATACGACCGCCGCGGTCAAGGAAGTGATCCTGGCTTTCCGGCAGGCGTCAAACGACCGGTCGGTGGTTGCGGTGGTATTCACCGCGGTCGGGGACAAGGCGTTCTGCACGGGGGGTAATACCAAGGAGTACGCGGAATACTATGCCGGGCGGCCCCTCGAATACAAGCAGTACATGCGCCTGTTCAACGACATGATCACGGCGATCCTGCATTGCGACAAGCCCGTCATTTGCCGGGTAAACGGCATGCGCATCGCGGGTGGACAGGAAATCGGCATGGCCTGCGATTTTACCATTGCCAGCGACCTGGCCGTGTTCGGGCAGGCGGGCCCGCGTCATGGAAGCGCTCCCGACGGCGGCAGCACGGACTTCCTGCACCTGTTCGTCGGCATCGAACGGGCGATGCAAAGCGGCATCTTATGCGAGATGTGGAGCGCGTACCAGGCTCTCAACCTGGGACTGATCAGTGAGGCGGTGCCGGTGTTGAACGTGAACGGCGAGTTCGTCCGCAATCCCCTGGTAATAACGGATCGCTACGTGGATGAATCGGGCGCCCTCGTGTACGGAACGAGAAAGCACGGAGACGAACTGGCCAAGGGCAAGGAGCTCCTGGCCGGCGGTTCGGTGGACCTGACTCCCCTTGACAACGCGGTCAACGCTCTCGCGACGAAGATGTTGTACCTGATGCCGGATTGTGTGAACAAGACCCTGAACAGCCTGCGCAAGAAGAAGCTCGAGCACTGGGACCGCAATGCGCAGACGAACCGCGACTGGCTCAGCCTGAACATGATGACCGAAGCCAAGGCCGGGTTCCGCGCCTTCAACGAAGGGCCCAAAGGCAACCGGGAGGTGGATTTCGTCAAGCTGCGGAAGATGCTGGCCGACGGTCATCCGTGGGACGACGAACTCATCGAAGCCATCCTGCCGAGGTAACCATGCCAGACCTTGTCGCAGTTGAAGCGCTTTACGACGGGCAGGTTCGCCGCATGACCTTGAACGCTCCCAAGGCCAACGTCCTGGATGCGGAGATGATGTCCGCCCTGCAGGCCGCACTCGATGCATGTCGGGACCATGCCGGTCTCAAGATGATCCAGATCACGGGTGCGGGAAATCATTTCAGTTTCGGGGCCAGCGTCGCGGAACACACAAAAGAGAACGCGCCCGGCATGTTGTCGCAGTTTCATGCGCTGTTCTACACGATGGCGGAGCTTGCGATCCCTTCCGCGGCCCTGGTGTCGGGGCAGTGCCTGGGCGGCGGCCTGGAGGTAGCGCTCATGTGCAACTTCATGTTCGTTGACAAAACCGCGCGCCTCGGCCAACCGGAGATCGTCCTCGGAGTGTTTGCTCCTCCCGCGTCGCTTCTTCTGCCGTTGAAGCTCGGACAAGCCCGGGCCGACGACCTCTTGCTGACGGGTCGATCCATCACCGGCGATGAAGCGAAGACGTTCGGCCTTGCTGCCGAAGTGTTCGAAGATCGGGAGGCCCTCCTG
>JALUUP010000150.1 GCA_027021285.1 Bacteroidota bacterium
GAGCGGAGCGGTGGCACAACTGCGGAACAAGGATGAAGACATCCTCGCGGGAAAAAGCGTGGTAGTCAAGACCGACGCGATCGTGCTCAAAACCGTGAAATACGGCGACACGAGCAAAATCGTTACCGCCTTCACCCGGGAATACGGAAAACTGTCGCTCATCGCCAAGGGAGCACGTACCAATCGGAGCAAGTTCGGATCGATTCTCAATCCCATGTCCTGCATCCAGGTTGTGTTTTACCTGAAGGAATCACGCGATATTCACCTGCTGTCGAACGCCTCGCTTTCGCGGGTTCACAAGAGCATCGTCGAAGAACCCAGGAAGACCATGACGGGTTTCGTCATGCTGGACGCACTCAATACCGCCGTGCACGTTCGTGAACCGCACCCGGTGCTGTTCGATCACCTCGTGATGGCGCTCGACGTTCTCGATCAGGCCGAACAAGCTCCCATGAACGCACTCATCGCGTTTCTGATCGCGCTTCTCCGGGAAGTTGGATACGGCCTGAAGCTTGACGCCTGCGTGAATTGTGGCCGGGACCTGGATCGTGAACCGCTTGCATTCGAATCACAGGTCGGCGGATTCGTCTGCGGCCGCTGCTCTTCTTCCGGAAGGGGGCTGATCATTGCGCACAAGCAGCTCAAGGCGCTCCAGTGGTTGGAAAGGTCGTCACCGGAAGCGTGGTCGCGCTTGTCTTTCGGAGCGGCGGAATCGTTGAAGATCGTTCACCTGTTGGCCGGCCACTTGTGCCGCCATGTGCCCGGCGCCAAACGTCTGAAATCACTGTCGTTGCTCGAGTCCACGGTTGTGGGGTGATTTTTCCCTCCCCGGGGGATGGAATTCTTGATAGATTCCATACGTTAGAAGAACAAAGAGAATGAGACATATTTGAAAATATATCGGAGGCCCTGTTCATGTCCAGACGAATGATCGTCGCAAGCATTTTCATCCTGGTGTTTGGGACCATCGGAAGCGCCGTCTTCCTTGCAGCTTATACCGGCGTAAATATTTCCTTCGCCAAGTCCGGCGTTTCATTTACCACTGATCCGCCCGTCACCCCGGCGCCGGATATTCTTGCCTTGAACAAGACCTTTACGGATGTATCGCGTGCGGTGACGCCGACGGTCGTATACATCCGTGTTCGTTCACGGGCGGAAGACCCCGGTTTCTTTCATTTCTTCAGAAAACAGGATGAAGGATCGGACGAAGGCATTCTCCAGGAAGGATCCGGATCGGGAATCATCCTGACGAGCGACGGCTACATTCTGACCAACAACCACGTCATCAGGAATGCCACCAAGAACGGTATTACCGCTGTGCTTTACGACACGCGCGAATACGATGCGACCGTTGTCGGCACCGATCCGTTGACCGACGTGGCGGTCATCAAAATCGACGCCGACGATTTACAACCGGCCTCCATCGGAAACTCCGACGAGGTGCAGGTCGGCGAATGGGTGCTGGCCGTGGGAAACCCCCTGGGGCTGAACTCCACGGTAACGGCCGGTATTGTTTCCGCCCTGAGCCGCAATATCGGCATCATGCGGGACGCATCGGGATACGCCATCGAAAATTTCATCCAGACAGACGCCGCGGTGAATCCCGGTAACAGCGGCGGATCGCTGGTGAATCTCCGCGGCCAGGTCATCGGCATGAACACCGCCATCGCCACCCCGACCGGGAGATACGTGGGCTACTCGTTCGCGGTGCCCATCAACCTCGCCAAGACCGTGGCCGACGTCCTGATCAAGGAAGGGAAGTTCGTACGCGGGTACATCGGCGTGCGCATTACCAGCGTGGACGCGAAGACCGCCAATGCCCTCGGCCTGGAAAAGGCGACGGGCGTGCTGATTCAAAACCTGGTCGAGGATGGCGCCGGTATCGAAGCGGGTTTGAAGGAAGGAGACGTCATCCTGGAAGTGGATGGCAAGGAAGTGCGTTACAGCAACCAGCTCCAGAGCTTGATTGGCCGTCATCGTCCCGGCGACGAAGTCGAACTGACGATCTTCCGCTCCGGACGCACGTTCAAGAAGACCATCACGTTGAAAGCCCGCAAGGAGGACCTGAGCGACGCTTCACCTTCACGCAGTGTCGAACCGAAAAAGATGAAAGCGGAAGAACCCTCCACCGCGAATTTCGATGATTTCGGGTTTGCGGTTGCCGAAGCGAGCCGCGACATGCTGGAGAAGGTCGGTTTGGATTACGGTGTGCGCATCACGAAGGTGAAGCGGTACAGCCAGGCGCGGGACAACATGCTCAGGCCCGGGTTGATTATTTTCGAAACCATGCGGGAAGGTCGAACCCGGAAGATCAAGACGCCGGAAGACCTGCGCGCGGTGCTCGACGATCTGAAGCCGGGCGATTCAATCCTGCTGCGCGCCCGCGACGACCGCGGCAACACGTTGTTCGTCCCGCTGGAAAAGAAGTAGCGACGAGGTTTTCTTACAAGGTGAAGACGCCGGGTTCCATGATCCGGCGTTTTGCTTGCTTAACCTTTCGTTGCATCGCGATTTGTGTTCAGCACAGTCGCGCTCCGCGCATCAGGGGCCAGGATTCCACGATCCTCGCTTCGTAAAGCCAGCCGTCGATGACGATTCCGGTTACGTTCAGGCCGCTTCCCTCGAATTCTTCCATGTGTATCTCCAGGCGCTCCGGAGAACCTTCCCGGAAGGAGCATCGTGTCAGCCGCACGGCGTTTCAACGCACGGAGACCGGCGCGAGGATGTCGCACCGGCCGTTGGTTACGGTGCAGGTATGTCGTTGGTTGCTTTCCATGAATCCACCCGTTATGTTTTGCCAATGTAGGGAAAAACCCGTGCGGAAACTGTCGGCTTCAATACAGTGGAAAAATCGCGCTGACAGTCAACCGGGATTGAACGGCAGTCGAATTCAATTGGAATCGCTTATGGGTAGCATGGTTCGCGTTTGCATGATCATGATGATACTGGGGATGATGACCGAAGCGCAGACAGTCCGCCCCGTCCGCGACGACGTGGGTTTTTGCTGGGACTTCCGCCAGATGGAGCGCCTCGTTTCCTGCCTGGAAAAACACGAAAAGACAACGGCGCCGGCGGGAAGACTCGTGGCCGGTATTTCCCCCCACGACGATTACCTGTTCGCGGCCCGCGTGTACTATCCCCTTTACCGGAAACTGC
>JALUUP010000151.1 GCA_027021285.1 Bacteroidota bacterium
TCCTTACGATTTCCGTCGTGTGAAGACGTAAAACAGGCGTCGCCTGCGCGCTCGTGTTTAGGATCTCCACAACGGCCAGGGCCTCCTGATTAAAGTCCTGGCCTCCGGGCGAGACCACGACCTGCCCGTTGGTTCCCGCCTGGTGCATGTACTGCATACCCGTCGGTTTGCGTTCCAGGTCGGTCCATGTGTCCGTTGCGGGTTCGTAACTGTACGTGTACGTTACTGCGGGCGGATTACCGGAAATGGAAGCCCGGCCTCCAAAGAAATATGCTTTGTTGCCTACACCGACACCGCTGATGAGGATTGTAGGACCGAGTGGATAATCTTTAACTTTTGTCCACGTCAGCGTTCCGCCGTTCAATTCTCCGACGTATGTGTCAGCAATGTAGCGGGAAGGAGTGAAAGTCGCGTTGTAGCCGCCGGTAACGATGATCTTGTTATTAACCGTGGCGGCGGATAGGTAACTGACGGCCTTGGGAAAATTCGTTGCCGAACTCCAGCTGTTGGTCGCGGGGTCATAAACCTGGACGATGTCGTTGTAAATCGAGTACGTGTTGGCGACCCCTCCAATGACATAGATTTTTCCGTCGATGACTCCCGATGCAGCACGCGCTTGAGGTTTAGGCATCCTGGCTTTTTTCGTATAGGTGTCTGTTCCGGGATCATACTCATAGACATCGAGGATGGGCTGATATCCATTCCCAAAATTCGTCATTCCACCCATGATGTAGATCTTGCCGTTGACTGCTTGTGCGGTTCCGAGGAGAAAACGCGTCAAGGGGAAATCTGATATCGCCGTCCAGGTATTGCCGGCAACATCGTACTTGTACGATTTTGGACTGTAATACCTCCCTTTCGTAACCCCCGCGAAGACATACACGGCACCATTGAGAGAAGCGACGGTATGGAACATTTTTTCCACCGGGAGGTTGGCGCCCCGGGACCACATCCCCAAAGGTACGTCAGGGTTGTTCTTGAAAAGGGCCGGTAAATCGATGGAGATCCCTGGAGGAAGGTCCTCCGGGGGGAAACAGACTTGTTGGGATGAAACCGAAGAAGCAAACAGGAGAAAGAGAATGATGGATGGTATCAATCTACTCATGAAAAACTCCATATATGTAGGAAAGAGATGAATACATCCAATGCACGCGCCCGACGACAGGGATTCGGGCAAATTATTGTAGTGTTGATGCAGGCAGGAGATGAATAGCCGGCGAACAACGTAAGTTAATCGTTTTTCCGGTAATCATCAAGTATCATGACAACAGCCGGGGTACGAATTACTTCGGTGTACTGGGGCGAATATCGATTTCGCTGACCATGGCCCGGCGAGGCATACGGATTGCGTGCACAACGGTGGATGCCACGTCTTCAGGGAGAAGCATGTTTTCCACACGGGAATTACTGACGTCCTCGCGAGAATCGAAAAAGGCGGTGTTGACCGAACCCGGGCATATAGCCACGACGTGCACGCCGTTGTTTCGTTCTTCGAGCATAAGGCACCTGCTGAAGGCCAGCACGGCGTGTTTTGTCGCGGCATAACCCCCGCCGCCGGGAAACGAGTTCTTGCCAGCCAAGGAGGCGATGTTGACCACGAAGGAATCGCCGGTGCGTCGCAAATGGGGAATCGCCTGGCGCGTGGCGATGAACATCCCGCGGACGTTGAGGTTGAACATTGCGTCCCAATCCTTTGTGGGCATATCCGCAATGTGTTTGAACCGGCCGATGCCGGCGTTGTTTACCAGGATGTCCAATCGGCCGAATCTCGCGGTAGATGCATCGATGAACTCCGAGATCGACGCTTCGGAAGCCATATCCCCGGCGAAAACAAAGCATTCGACTCCCAGTGCTTGAACAGACTCGGCTGTTTGCCGAAGGAGTTCGTGATTGCGCGCCGAGATAGCAACGTGTGATCCCTCACGCGCAAGGGCCAGAGCGATAGCTCTCCCGATGCCCTTGCTGGCGCCGGTGACGATTGATATTTTGCCTTTGATCTCCATCGGAATAGATCCTCATTTCATTACCGGACTGGTTTCGTTAAGTCGTCCATAGTTGAAAAGTACCTGTTTGCCGGAAATATTCCAGAGAGGAAATATGCAAATCTCGCACGAATAATCCGGCGCTTTTATTGCTCAGGCTTTTGCTTTCCCTTAAATTCTTCAATGACTGAAGGACCGAGACTATGGCGGCTTTGAGAGGGACTGAACAGAATGGAAGCGTTTCGTGGATGTTGTGTATTCGGGCATCCGGAAAGTTGGTTGCATTTACGCGTGCAGGCAGATGCGGATTTCTGCTCCGTATGGGTACTTTGAGTGACGCACGCGTAAATCATTTCAAAAGCTACGAAGTTGAATAAGGTGCCAGGGATATGGATCCATTGCTGGAAAAGATCGCGCTGGTCGTTGATGATTCAGAAGTAAACCGCAAGGTTCTTGCCGCGTATCTCGAGAAATTTGGTTTTACCGTCAAGACCGCGGCGGACGCGGAAGAAGGCTTGGTTTTATTTCGCGAGCATTATCCATCCCTGGTATTTCTCGACATCGTTATGCCGAAAATTTCGGGAATTGAGTTACTACGGAAAATCAAAGCCGTCGATCCTTCGACAGTCGTTGTGATGATATCGGCCTATGTTTCCAAGCAGACGATTCAGGAGGCGAAGGAAGCCAACGCGGACTGGTTCCTCATGAAGCCATTTACGGGTGAAAAAATCCAGGAACTCATTCATCGTTTCGAAGTCTAGTTATTCATCATAAGGAAGGGCATGTATGATATGCGAGCAATGTGGTATGGACAATCCGGGCTGGCGGGCATTTTGCTCACGTTGCGGCGAATCCATCGGCATCCTGTGTCGGTGTTCATTTTCTAATCAACCTGGCGACCAGTATTGTGGCGGATGCGGGCAACCTCTCGATGACGGGAAGCAAAAATCAGGAGAAAGTGACAGCGGACTATCAAGACATCAACTTCCTGCCGATCTGATTGAATCCTTGATCAAAGAGAGTCTGGAGATGAAATTCGAGGGACAGGACAAGATTGACCAGGATGATATCGACAGGTTTTTTGAATGACAATTCCTCTCCTTGCCGGGGGGCACGTTGTTAACCGGTATCGGCATTGTTGAACCCGGTGGTCATCCATGCCGTTTGGTATCACTTTTCTCATCTGAATAGGATATGGACAACCAATGGCCAGACCGGAAGATGAAAAATTGATCAAAGCGTTGCTTCGGCGGAAGTTGCTGAAGCGCGAAGACCTGGCCTCCATGAGCGCCAAAGCAAAGAAATCCCTGACTTCAAACGGCATCACGAAAACGTTTATCGCGGAATTCAAGCTAGACGATGTCGCTCTGGCAAGGGTCATCGCCGACGAGTTTTCCATTCCCGTTATTCAATCTTCTGAACGCTTTGCCGCCATTAGTTTTCCCGAGTTTGATCGTGCGTTCATCGACCGGTACAGGATTTTTCCGCTGATTCTCCACAAGGATGAAGCAACGGTAGCAGTAATTGATCCGCCATACGAGCAGGTGGTGGAAAAACTACGCAAGATGTTTAAACGAAATATCCTGACGGTGGTTGTTCCACTATCGTTATTTGAATCCCTTTCCCGCAGTGTGGAAGAAAAAACGGAAGCCGTAAAACCCAAGGCTCCGAAAGTAAACCTGGAAGCCATTGATGTCGAAGCGCGTGGAAGGCAGTGGGCGGAGACCGTCGAGAAAAGCGGCGAACTACCCAATGCCGCCACCGTTCTTGCGAAAATCCTCGAGTCGGCAGACAACCTGGCCGCAAGTGATATTCATTTCGAAGTAACGAAGGATGGGTTCTTTCTTGTTCGCGTACGTGTCGACGGGGTGATGCAACGCGCAGTGACTCTGCCCCGAACCTATGTCGAATCTCTTCCGCGTATCATCAGGCAAAGCAGTTCCGTTGACGCATTCAAGAAAAATGAAGTCCAGGAAGGACGCCTTGTGTTTCCCCTCCAGGATAAGAAAATCAATACACGAATGAATATCATTCCGACGAATACCGGTGAACGTATTGTTCTGCGAATTCTCAGCAAGCAGCGTCAAACGCTTTCCCTGTCAGAGTTGGGGATGTCGTCGCATGACCGTGAGAGCTTGAAGGAGATGCTCGAATCTTCCAGCGGCGTGTTTCTGTTCGCCGGGCCGCCGGGATGCGGAAAGACCATGACGATGTACGCCGCTTTGAATCACCTTAACAATACATCGCGGAGTATTGCCACGTTAGAGAACCCCGTGGAAATTGAACTGGATGGCATAAACCAAATTTCAATCGACGATCTGCGCGGCTCCAACCACGCGGACTTGATCCGGGCGTTGATGCGCCAGGATGTCGATATCCTCGGAATTGGCGAGATCCATAACCAGGACGAGGCGGAGGCGCTCATCGAGGTCGGATCGGCGGGGCTCACAGTTCTCGCCACGGTGTGTGCCAAGGACAGCATTGAGACGATTCTTCAGATTCAGAATCTCGGGGTGAAACCGGAGCAGCTTTCGTTAGCGTTGCGAGGAATCGTGGCCCAGCGGTTTGTGCGTCGTGTTTGCCCTGACTGCACGGAGAAATATCGTCCCAAGCGTGAACTTTTACATCGCGTAGGATTGATGCATCTTTCACCAACGACGGACCTTATTCGGGGAAAAGGATGTAAACGTTGTTATGGTACCGGGTATTCGGGGAAGTTGCCGCTCTTCGAAATTCTCATCATTAATGATGCGCTCAGCTCGTTGATTTACCGGAGAAGTTCTTATAGTGAATTGAAGACCTCGGCCGAGCGTATTGGATTCAGCTCAATTTACTTTGATGCTCTTCGAAAATTATTTGGAGGCTACACGACTCTGGAAGAAGTGCTCCGGGTTCAATAGGAGAGTAGTATGGAATTTTCTGTGATCGTCATGCTGCCCGATGTGGAATTAATGAATTACGAGGATTTCAGTGGCAATGATCCGGCCTTTTCATTAACTCCTGCTGCATCTGCCAGCGATGTTCTTACAGCATGTGAACTGGGACAGCCGGACCTTGTCGTAGCAATGGAGACCGTACCGGAATTCATCGTAACCGATATGGCTGCCGCTGTTCGGGAAGTCGCAGGGTTCTCCCGCCACGTTCCCATACTTGCGGTGCAGGGAAAGAACATCCCCGAGCGGATCGCGACATTTCGTGCGACGGGTATAAACGGCCTCATTCCCGGTTCATTCAACAAGGAACTCCTCGTGAAACTCTTGCGCTGGTGGTATCCGCTGGAATTTCAGAAGGAGGACGAAATCCGGGAAACGTTGCGCAACATCGATGACGCGAAGACCATGGACGATCGAATCATTGAAGACCTGAAAACGCTTGATCCTGATAGCGAAGGCCTGCTTGAACAATTGCTGGCATCCTTTACAAACGACGTGGAAAAGAACATGTGCGATTTGCAACAGGCGCTGCTGGACGAATCTCCGGATGATGTCGATCGTTTCGCTCACGCTATTCGTGGAAGCACTTCCAATCTTGGTGCGAAAAGAATGGCAGAGATCTGTACAACCATGATGGATGAATCGCGGGAGGGTTCATTGTCAGGACTCGACGCCTTGTATCCCGAGCTCCGGGCGGAATTTGACCGTACCAGGATTTATCTTGCACATCGGCTCATTGCTCGTTGAGCGTGAGCGAACTGGCCGGCAATGATGCCATACTGAGATCGCATGGGAATATCTACACAAAACGAAAAAAACATTTATTCCTTTACAATTATTGCCACGAACTTCTTACTTTAGCGGTAGGGAAAAAAGAATATCTTCTATCATCATGATTAGCGTGTATGCCTGACCAATCTTCAATCAACCAGAATCAAGAGCAGGAACTCATCCATCTCCTTCTGGTCGAGGATGATCCTCCAACGCAAACATTTATGAAAGCCGCTTTGGGAAAAGGCTTTGCCGTTCACCCTGCTCCAAGTGCGGAAGAAGCCCGCTCCGTTCTCGAGCAGTATCCCGTTCGCATTATCTTGATGGACCTATCGATCAAGGGGAAAGAAGATGGGATTGAATTTACTCGTTGGTTGAGAAGCAGCGATGCATGGAAAGAAATGCCTATCATTGCATTGACGGCTCATGCTTATGACCGCGATCGACAGAATGCAATCCAGGCGGGGTGCAATGCCTATTTTTCCAAGCCGTTTGATCGGAAACAACTCCTCGAAACGATTCGCGAATTACTCGAGCAATAGTGCAGATCATCACTTTCATGTCTCCTGGCCTTATCATTGTACAATAGTTATAAAATTCATCCAGTCATTTTATTGAGTTCAAGATGATGCAAATGGGAGAGTATCATGGTATGATTGAAGAATCGGCCATCGGCGATGTCAGTTCTATGAAAGAAAAAATCCCCGTTCTTCTTCTTGAAGATGATCTGCCGACACAGCATTTCATGAAAATTGTTTTGGGGGAGAGATACGATGTTATTGCCGCGGTCAGTGCCGAAGAGGCTCGAGTACTGCTAAACCAGCACCGGGTCAGTATCATCCTCATGGATATTTCATTGCGGGGGGAAGAAAACGGCCTGGAATTCACGCGTTGGCTTCGCGGCCAGGATGCATGGAAGGCGATACCCGTCATTGCCGTCACCGCCCACGCTTTCGACAGCGATCGGAAAAATGCCCTGGCTGCCGGATGCGACGCCTACTTTGCCAAACCAATCAAGCGGGCGAAACTGCTTGAAACGATGGACGTTCTTCTGCACTGACAGGCGCTGTCGTTCTGCGGCAATAACAAGCAACGGAAACAACAAAGGCTGGTTTGTGCCAGCCTTTGTCGTTTTCGTAACGCAGTCGTAATGTGAACGGTTTATTACGCGATGGCTGCCCGCGCCGCTGCCAACCGGGCGATAGGAACACGGAACGGGCTGCACGAGACGTAATCCAGACCTATTTGGTGGCAAAAAGTGATAGAAGATGGTTCGCCGCCGTGTTCTCCGCAGATACCGATCTTCAATTTATCGCGGACTGCCCGTCCGTTTTGTACGGCGTGCTTCATGAGGAAACCGACGCCGACCTGATCGATGGCTTCGAAAGGATCCCGCGAGTAGATTTCCTGTTCGACGTATGGAATCAAGAATCGGCCCGCGTCGTCGCGGCTGACACCAAGGGTTGTTTGCGTAAGGTCGTTGGTGCCGAAGGAGAAAAATTCGGCAACCCCGGCGATTTCGTCCGCGGTGATGGCGCCTCGAGGTATTTCGATCATGGTGCCGACAAGGTACTTGAACCTCACCCCGGTTTCTTTCATCACTTCGCGTGCAACGCGACGAACGATTTCCTCCTGGAGCTTCAACTCTTTCACGTGTCCCACCAGGGGAATCATGACCTCGGGCAGGACCTTGACGCCCTCTTTCTTGACGTTGGCCGCCGCCTCGAAAATCGCGCGTGCCTGCATTTCCGTGATCTCCGGGTAAACGATGCCCAGCCGGCAGCCCCTGAATCCAAGCATGGGATTGAATTCGTGCAGCGCCGCCACCCTGGTCTTGACGACCTCGAAGGGGATACCAAGGTCTTTTGCGACTTCCCGTTGCCCCGCATCGTCGTGGGGAAGGAATTCATGCAATGGAGGATCGATCGTGCGAATGGTGATCGGCTTTCCGTTCATCACCCGAAAGATTCCTTCGAAGTCCCGGCGTTGAAGCGGCAATAATTTTGCCAGGGCCGCCTTGCGTTCTTCCACGGAATCCGATAAAATCATCTGCCGCATCGGGCCGATCTTTCCTTCGCCGAAGAACATGTGCTCGGTGCGGCACAGGCCGATTCCTTCCGCCCCGAACGCGATGGCGTTCGCGCTCTGGTCCGGCTGGTCGGCGTTGGTGCGGATGCGCAGGCGGCGATACTTGTCAGCCCATCTCATGATGCGGTCGTACATCTGGTATATCGGCGCTGACTTGGGATCGAGTGTTTTGTCGATGAGCACTTGCAGGACCTCGCTGGGCCGGGTTTCCAGTTCGCCCAGGATAACTTCGCCGGTAGTTCCATCGAGCGAAATGAAATCGCCTTCGTAGATGACGTTGTCTTTTCCGGCGATGTGTATCTCCCGTTTCTTGTAATCGATTTCGAGGGCATCGCATCCTGCCACGCATACTTTGCCCATTTGCCTCGCGACCAGGGCGGCGTGCGAGGTCATCCCACCGCGCGCGGTGAGAATGCCCTGGGCGACGCTCATTCCTTCAATGTCCTCCGGCGATGTTTCGATGCGAACCAGGATGACGTCCGCTCCCTGGGAAGCGAGGGTCACCGCGTCGTCGGCGTGGAAAACCACTCGGCCGGTAGCGGCGCCGGGTCCTGCGTTCAGACCTTTCGCCATGAGCCTGCCCTGCGCAACAGCCTGCTTTTTCTGGACAGGATCGAAAATCGGTCGCAGAAGCTGGTTCAACTGGTCCGGTTCGATGCGCATCAGCGCTTCCTTCTGGGTGATGAGCTTTTGGCGCACCATGTCCACGGCAATACGGATGGAAGCGAAGGCCGTTCGTTTTCCAACCCGGCACTGCAGCATGTAAAGTTTACCCTGCTGGATCGTGAATTCGATGTCCATCATTTCCCGGTAATGCGCTTCCAGCACTTTCCGTATCCTGAGCAGTTCGCGGTAGGAGCGCCGGTCTTTTTTCGCCAGTTCCAGGATGGGAAGGGGCGTGCGGGTGCCTGCCACCACGTCCTCGCCCTGGGCGTTCATAAGGAACTCGCCGTAGAAAATGTTTTCGCCTGTAGCAGGGTCACGGGTAAATGCCACACCGGTACCCGAGTCTTCGCCGTAATTGCCGAAAACCATGGCCTGGATGTTGACGGCGGTACCCCACTCCTCGGGAATACCGTTGAGCTTGCGATACACGATGGCACGGTCGTTCATCCACGAACCGAACACGGCTCCGATCGCGCCCCATAACTGTTCGCGCGGGTCTTCGGGGAAGGAGCGGCCGGTTTCCCGCTTGATGGCCTTCTTGAATTCCGCTACCAGTTCTTTCAAATCTTCAGCGGTCAACTCGACGTCGTATGTCACACCCTTTGCTTTTTTCTTCGCTTCTATAATCTCCTCGAAGGGATCGACATCGTCCTTGGTTTTCGGTTTCAGATCCAGGACGACGTCTCCGTACATCTGTACGAAACGCCGGTAGGAGTCGTACGCGAACCGGGGATTTCCGGATTGCTTGATCAGTCCGTTCACGGTTTTATCGTTAAGGCCGAGATTGAGAATAGTATCCATCATTCCCGGCATGGACGCGCGGGCCCCGGAGCGAACCGAAACGAGAAGAGGATTCTGTTCGTCGCCGAAACGCGCGCCCATCAACCGTTCGACTTTTTTCAGTGCCTTGTCCACGTTTTCTTTCAGGCCGGGTGGATACGTGCGCTTGTGCTGGTAGTAATACGTGCAGACCTCCGTGGTGATGGTGAAACCCGCTGGAACCGGCAGGCCGAGGTTGGTCATCTCCGCGAGGTTTGCTCCCTTGCCGCCGAGAAGGTTTTTCATCTCCGTCTTCCCTTCCGCTCTTCCCCCGCCGAAGAAATAGACGTACTTGGGAACACGCTTTTTCGACCGCGCGGTTGTTTTTCGACTCTGTGTTTTTCTGGATACTTTTTTCTGAGCCATGTCTATGCTCCTTGAAAAAGAATGCTTCTTGAAACTGTCAGCGTGATTGAGTGGGTACGCCTTTGCGTTTCGACCCTCTCTTGTTTGGGTTGTTACCCGGGGTGGAATCCAGTAAGATGAATTTTTCACCGGTATTCTCCGGTTGCCGCAAGGCTCATCCCTGTTTTGAAAGATACGATTCAACCGAATCGCGTTCAACGAAGAACGGAGAAAGAACCCCGTTGAAACGTGGTCGCCGCGTCGAGAAAGAGGTGGGCGGGGAAGTACGCAAGCGATGACCGCGGTTCAAGACGTTCGGGATGCCATTGCACGAGAAGCAGGAATCCTTTTCCCGTTGCCTCTTTCCATTCCATCGCTTCTACTACGCCGTCCGGTGCGTGCGCGGTTACCCGCAGGTCGTGTGCCGGTTGATCAACTGCCTGGTGGTGTGAAGAATTCACTTCTTCTGCTGTTGATGCATCAGAGAGAAGTGAGTCAGGAACAATGGTAACCGGATGGCAACTGTCACTGTCCGCGATTTTTCCATGTCCCCTGATTCCGGCTTGGGGCAAATCGATGATCAGCGAACCCCCGAGGGCGACGTTAACGATCTGGAGGCCACGGCAGATGCCAAGCACGGGAAGATTCATCTCAAACGCTGCTTCAATTGCCCGGAGTTCTATCCCGTCCCGTTCTTCTTCCAGGTGGCATGAACCCGCCTTTTCCGCCAGACCGTAATGCCGCGGATGAACGTCTCTCCCGCCCGGAAGCAGTAAACCATGGCACTGCGCGATCAGTGTGAAAACGTGTGAACCCGGCGCAAACGTCACCCACTCGATGTCCGGCTGGTGAGTCTCAAGCCATCGCGTGTAGTTCTGACGCTTGTCGCTTTTGAACGCGGGAATGGCGATTCGAAGCAGGTGGGAAGTCACGTGGACTGTTCTTCGGAAGATTGACGTTTCATCAATTCCTCCAGTTCCCGGAGGTACGTCCACGAGTAGATGCCTGTGTCGTGCCCGTCTTTCCACGAGACCTGCATGGCGTAGTTGCCCACGATGTTGATGTTGCTGATTTCGTATTGACCGGGAGCAAGGACAGAAGGCTTTTCCGGTCGATACGTTTTGCCCAGGAGCAAGGTCTCGCCCTGGCAGCCCGCGCAGGGGCAGTGGTCGCGAAGAAACCGCAGAGGAAAGACGACGGAATGGCCGTCATTGTATGAAACGCGAAGGGCGTCTGGCTTCTCGAGTTTGATTTCCGTTGGTTTCATGGGAACATCGTTCAGTGGCTTTGTTCGTCAGTAGCTTTCTTGCTCGTTAGGGAAGCTCCCGGCTTTTACATCGCTTACGTAGTTGGTAAACGCCCGGCGCATTTCCTCGGCGAGATTTGCGTACCTTCGCACGAAGCGCGGGTTGAAATCCTCGGTCAATCCCAGCATATCGAACACGACCAGGATCTGGCCGCTGCAGTGCACACCGGCTCCGATGCCGATAGTCGGTATGCGCAACTCGGCGGTGATGCGTTTTGCCAGCTTGGCCGGAATTTTTTCCAGCACGACACTAAAGGCGCCCGCGTCCTGGATGGCTTTTGCATCTTTGAGTATTCGCTCGGCTTCCTCGTCGGTTGTGCCCCGCGGTTGGTAACCGCCGTACTGGTGAATGGATTGCGGGAGCAGACCGATATGTCCCATTACCGGAATGCCCTCGATGGATATCTTGTGAATGACCTCGGCGCATTTCTCGCCGCCTTCGAGCTTGACTCCGCCCGCGCCGGTGGTTTTCATCACTTTCCCGGCGTTGCGGAAAGCTTCTTCCACCGTGTTTTGATACGACATAAACGGAAGATCGGTGATGACCATGGCCCGGTGGACTCCGCGCACTACGGCTTTCGTATGGTAGATCATTTCCTCGAGTGTCACGGGGAGGGTGGTTTCGTGTCCCTGGATCACGTTGCTCAGGGAATCGCCCACCAGGAGGATGTCCACTCCTGCCTGGTCGAGAAGCCTGGCCATGGTGTAATCGTACGCGGTGAGGCAGCTGATCTTTTCGCCGGCAGTGTACATCTCGTGAATAGAGCGGGTCGTAACTCTGCGTATCTTTTTGCTGATGGACATGGTTCAAACCTCCCGTTGAGAGACTGTGGTCTCGTTCAGGATTTCCTCGATAAATTCCACGTTCCAGGCGCGGGAAAAGCCCTTGCGAAGACAGGTACGGACTTCTTCGGGAAATACCGCCCGTCCCAGGATTTTGCGGAGTGTGATAGTATGTGCTTCAAGGTCCCGTCGAACAAGGTCGCGGGCATCACTATCGATACGAAGATACCTGGTCAATTGCAAGTGGGCATCGTCGAGAAGGATGGAGCCGTGCTGGAGCACAACGTTCCCGATACGGCGCTGGGCGCTTCCCACGAGTTTGCGCCCGTTGAATTCGATTTCGTAGCGCGCCGACGAAGCAAAGCAGGAAATGCCGCCCGGTTCCCGGTACAGGCGTGTAAAGTCCGGCCGGGTTTTCGACCACGTCAGATCGCCCGCCAGCTCGCGCAACCCGTCAACGAGGGCGGCGCTGATGTGTTGATAGACTTCCATGATGCCCCGGTCCTCCGCGGGCATGATCACCGAGTACGTGACTTCCTGGGCATGGAGAATCGCGCGCCCGCCCGTGGGTCGTGTCACGATGTCGATGCCGTCCTTTCGGCAGGCCTCGGCGTCGATGTCTTCCGGGTTCTGGTTGCGGCCGAGGGAGATGCACCAGGGATCCCAGCCGTACACACGCACCGTGGGGAGGCACTCCCCGCGATCCAGCATTTCGGCGCGGCGGACATCGAAGTCCATGTTCCACTGACCGGGCCTCCGACCGGTATCCAGGAATGCGAATGTTGCTTTTATCATGGTTCCCGCAATCCGATAACGGCAAGCATCCGTCCGGCTCTGTCACCGTCCCGCCGGTACGAGTAAAACAGGGCCGGGTGACACGCGGTGCAGTAGGGGCTTATTTCGATTTGCTCTTCCGGAACGCCGGCCGCGCTCAATTGCACGCGGCACGTACGCTGAAGATCGACGCGCGGATTCTGACCTTCCGTGTGAATAACGCATTCGTCGGGGAACTGCGCGGCAATGTCGTCCGACACCTCGTAGTGATCCGGTCTGGCGGCGGGACCGATCCAGACGAACAACTCGTCCAGTGGAATGCCCTCACCGTTGAGCTTTTCGAGAAGCGCGGGCAGCAAACCGTTGATGCAGCCGCGCCATCCCGCGTGCGCTGCCGCGACGAGGTGATTGTGCGGTGAAGCGAGAAGCACCGGTACGCAGTCGGCAGTCTTGATACCGAGGGCAAGTCCCGGCGCGACGGTGAACATGGCGTCCGAAGCGGGCACAAGGCCGCTTTCGTTCACTTCGGTGACGGTTGCGGAGTGTACCTGTTCCTGGACGGCGAGGCGGTCCGGGGCGAAACCGAGGCGTCGCAACAGCAGTTCCCGGTTGTGCGCGGACGTTTCAGCGTTGTCGCTCATGTCAAAATCCCGCACGGTGCTTGAGGGCGGTCCCTGGCGTGTGCTCATGCCCGCGCTGATTCCGGAGAAGCGTGAAAGCAGTGTGCTGCGAACGATGGGAAACATGTCAGACAATTTCCAGCGCCTCGTTCAGGTCCTTGATGATGTCGTTTACTTGTTCCAGGCCGATGGAAAGGCGGATTCCCCCGGGATCGAGCCCGCTGGCAAGCTGCTCCTCTGGTGGAATGGCGGAATGGGTCATTGAGCCGGGATGCTCGATCAACGTGCGCGTGTGTCCGAGGCTCACGGCCAATGTGATGGTGTAAGCCTCTTCGGCAATGTAGTTTATCAGCTTTTCGCCAAGATCCTTCCGTGCCTGGGGTGAATCGGCTTTCAGCGTAAAGTACAGTAGCGAGCCGGGCGCAAAGTTGCCGTGGTAATCGCGCATCTGTTTCTTGGCGAGATCACTGTGATCGAAACATTCCGCGCCCGGATAGTTTACACGTTCAATTTTCGGATGATGGCACAGGAACTCCGCGACCCGGGCGGCAGACGCCTGTTGCTGGCGCATACGGACGGGCAGGGAGGGAAGTCCGTACACGAGGATGGGCCAGGCGCTTTTCGTTGCCAGGACGCCGCCGAAGTCTTTCCGGTACAGCAACAACATGTCGCGCGCGGATTCCGGGCCGATGACCGCGCCGCCCATGTCCGTGCCAAAGCCCCCGATACCCTTGGTCAACGAGTGCACGACGAAATCGGCGCCGAACTCGAGCGGACGCTGGCAGAACGGCGTGGCAAACGTGTTGTCCACCACGGTCACGATGCGGTTCTCTGGAGACCGGGACTTGTTGTGCTCGGCCACCACGTCGCACACGCCCTTGATGTCGATGATCTCCATGGTTGGATTCACCGGTGTTTCAAAATATACGACGCGTGTTGCTTCGGTGATACTTTGCTCGAGCTCCCCGGCGTTGAGAAGATT
>JALUUP010000152.1 GCA_027021285.1 Bacteroidota bacterium
CAAGAGCAATGGCAAGCGAGCCAACACCCAGCGAGACCACGAGGCTGGACACGTTCTGACCGAAGTGATCCAGCACAATGATCAACGCTACCACGACCACGACCAGGTTGAGGACCCTGCGTACGAAAGGCATCAGCTCGTTATCGAGACGCGTAGCGGTCTTGGTCGCGACGTCGCGCATGTACCACTGAACGATCGCGGAAATGATCTCGATGGTCACCAGTCCAAGCATGGCTATGACCAGGAGGTACACCGCGGCATCAAACCCTGACAGGAGGGTCAACCACAAGGATTCGTCCGCCGGAATGGCAAGCCGTACTTCGCCCAGGCCGGCATATACGGCGAGAACGACAAGAATGAGAACGACGCGCCGCTCCAGCGCTTCCAGGATGAGGTTATCGAACACCGACACCGTACGCTGCGCCAGCTTCCGGTTGAGAAACTGCAGAACCAGTTTCAATATTCTTCCCAACACCCACCCCACGACGGGAAACAAAGCTGCCGTTACCAGGTGCCCGAGGACTGGATTGCCAAAAAGATCCGTGATAATTTGCATGCGCATGATTCAGTTCTTCGGTGAAATATATTTTGATTCCGGGCCGAAACCAAAAGAGAATCCCATGCGGCAACAATTTCACTCAGAACTGGACTTTCGACTTGACTGGCGGACAGGGCTTTCCCATATTGATCTGGTGGTTGAATTTGTCTTACAAATACGCGCCGCGATGAAAAGGCTTCTCACCCTGAGCGTCTTACTTCTCCTCACTTCGTCTCCCGTTTTCGCACAGAAAATCGCCAAGTACGCAGGCGAGTTCATGGCCATCGGCGTTGGCGGAAGAGCATTGGGAATGGGCGGCGCTTACGTTGCCGCCGGCAACGACGTCACGATGGGCTACTGGAACCCCGCTGGCCTCATGCTCATCGACTACCCCGAACTGGCTCTCATGCATGACGAGCGCTTCGGGAACCTGGTCAATTACGATTACGGGGGTGTCGCAATCCCGCTCGGGCCCAAGTACACGCTGGGAATTGCGCTCACGCGGTTGGGAATCGACGGCATCCCGGACACACGCAACGCGCTCATCGATTACAACGGCGACAACAAGTTCGACCCCAACGACCGCCTCGACTATAGCAAGATCACCACGTTCAGCGCCACCGACTGGGCCATGTACGTGTCCTACGCCGTGCAGTTGAATTCCAGCACATCCATGGGAGCGAACCTGAAGCTCATTCGCCGGGACCTGGCGGAAGCATCAGCCATGGGCGTTGGTTTCGACGTCGGCATCCTGATCCGCCTGCTGCCGGAACTGTATTTCGGGGCCAACGTCCAGGATATCACGACCACGTTGATCGCCTGGAACAACGGCACGAAGGAGCTCATCTCTCCGACAGCCAAGGTGGGAATGGCATACATGATCAAGGCCTTGGGGGGAACGTTCACCCCCGCTCTCGACGTCGATATCATGGCGGAAAACCGCAGATACGCTTCTCTCGTCAGCGCGGGACCCGTCAGTCTCAATCCCCGCGTCGGCCTGGAATACCGGTTCAAGGACCTCTTCGCGATTCGCGGAGGTTTCACCGATACGCAAAGCCTGACGCTTGGCGCGGGCGTGCATCTTCCCAAGTTGTACATCGATTATTCATTTGCGAAATTCGACGGGGCTGACCAACTTGATAACACGCACCGCATCTCCCTGCGGTTGACGCTCCAGGAAGCGAAATTTTTCAGAGACAGACCCCGGTAAAACACGATGACTCTTTTCCGACAACTTCTCTACCGTGGCTCTTTCACCACGGTTTTTCTTTACTTCGCGGTCGCTCTCGTCTTTGGCGGATGTACATCGAAAGAAGGGAAGGATGACCAGGAAAATCGTACCGCAGAGCCCGACTTGTACGTGCTGGAGGTTACCAAGGACCGGAAGGAAAAAGACCTGCTCCTTCTCACGTCCGATCATTCCCCTCTCCTGCCCGGCGACAAGGACCGCTTCGACGGCCTTGCGTACTACCCCGTCTCCAGGGATTACGTGTTCGAAACCGTGATCCAGCGGCACGAGAGTCCACGGGAATTCATGATGAACACGAGCAAGGGCATCCCGAGGAAAATGCTGACCATCGGGTACGTGGAATTCGATTTCGCGGGCAAGAAGAACCGGCTGGAAGTGTACGCTCCGGCGGATACCACGAACGACGAACCGTATTTATTCATTCCGTTTACCGATGCCACTTCCGGCAATGAAACGTACGGCGGCGGCCGCTACCTCGATTTCAGCACGGAGACGGATTCGATCCTGCTCGATTTCAACTATGCGTACAACCCCTACTGCGCGTACAACCCCGGGTACGACTGCCCGATCCCCCCGGCGGAAAATCATCTCGACATCGCCGTCCGCGCCGGAGAAAAAAACTACCCGCTCCATGCGAACTGACATTCATATCACGCTACTCATCTCCATGTCTGTTCTGGTTCTCGCCGGGTGTGGCGGGTCTCGTCAAACCGGGGGATTCGGCTTTACCATCTATCCCGCGGACTACCGCTACACGCCGAAATCCGAAATGACCGGAGCCTTGACCGGAAGCACCGCTTCGCCGTTGCGAGTGCTCATCCCCCGGAACTGGCACGAAACCGCCGACCCGGAACGGGCTCCACAGGTTCTCGCCTGGTTGGTCTCCGACGACAACAGCGCGGCGATCCTGTTCACGAGGCTCGATATGGACCCCGCCCTCTACCAGACGCTGGGAAAGGAAGGATTGATGTCGGTGGGTCTGCTCAGTCTCAGCATGAAGAAAGACAACGCGAAGGAGAATGTGACAACGGTCGCGGGGCCGGAGGTTTTCACGCTTCAGAACCGCAAGTACGTCGCCTACGAATACCGCGTGGGCAACGAACGCTGCGTTAATCGCATCGTGGTTTTTGATACGGGCAAGTTCTTCGTGGAATGCGTCGCCACCGCCATCGACCCGGAAGCGCCCCCGCCGTCCCGGGAATTATTCGAAGTGCAGCAAACCCTCCTCTCGACCCTGAGGTTGCCGTGACGGAGCACGAGCGCTGGATGCACGCCGCCTTGAAGGAAGCGGAGATCGCTTACGAGGAAAAAGAAGTGCCCGTGGGAGCGGTGGTCGTGAAAGACGGACGCGTCATCGGCAAGGGACA
>JALUUP010000153.1 GCA_027021285.1 Bacteroidota bacterium
GGAGCCAAGGGATTGCTGCGCATGTACGTGGACAAAATCGGCAGATCCGCAAATGCAGCAGCATTCAGCATCGACAGTCGCTCTATTGTCTCATTATGCAACGCAAAGGGAGGCGTAAGACAAAATGATACACTCCAGCGGAGAGGAGATGCCACATTGTCTCAATAACAGGCTGTTTTCAGCGATTTTTGCATTGGCACAATATCTGTATTAATTATGACAGATGTATTTAGAAAAGGAGAATAAAACGATGATGCCGAAAATATTAAAGAAAATCAGCCAGCTCCCCAGCATTCGCACACCGAAGAAAGTCGTCATCAACGGTAAAGAGTATCTCAAGGTGTATGACTGGAAAACCAACCAGTACCTCCTTCTTCAACCGGTCTCCACTCGGCGATAGTCAGAAGCAGCAGAACCTCTCATCAGGTTAAAGAGAAAACACCCGTTCCGGATCAGCGGGTGTTTTTTTATTGTGAAAAAGCCCGGTCGAGCCGGGCTTTTTGCGTTTTACCTTTTTGTGCCCCCAACGGGATTCGAACCCGTGTTTTCACCTTGAAAGGGTGACGACCTAGGCCTCTAGTCGATGGGGACATCGTATGTACAGACTTTTAAGTTAATTGAATTACAGCTAAAAATCAACAGGTCTTGAACCCGTGTCCGTGTATTCCGTACCTTTGGGCAGTATGAACCGGGGTTGGGAATACTACGACACCGTGCGCGGGGACGTGGCGGGGCAAACGGTGCTCGATTATTACACGAGACGGTATCGCCATTCCAGCCGCGAACAGTGGCTACGGCGCATCGAAGACGGGTACGTGACGCTTGACGGTTCGACCGTTTCCGCCGACCAGGTTCTTCGCGGCGGGGAAACGCTGTGCTACCACAGGCCCCCGTGGGAAGAACCTTCGGCGCCCCTTACGTACGACGTCCTCCATGCCGACGACCACATCCTGGTCGTGAACAAACCGTCCGGTCTTCCCGTCCTTCCCGGAGGAGGATTCCTCGCCCATACTCTTCTCCATCTCGTGCGCCGGGATTACGGCGACGGCGCTTCTCCGCTCCACCGGCTTGGCCGGGGCACATCGGGCGTTGTTCTCTTCAGCCGCACAGTGGAGTCGGCAAAACGCCTGAGCGCCCTTTTCCGCAACCGGCGCGTGGAAAAAACCTACCTGGCGGTCGTCAGCGGCGACATGCCCGACACGCTGGAGATCACGACTCCCATCGGTCGCGTCAGCCATCCCCTGCTCGGCGACGTGTTCGCGGCGCATCCCGGGGGGAAACCATCCCGCAGCCGCTGCCGCGTGCTCGAACGCGACGCGCGGCGCAACCTGGCCCTGGTCGAGGTCGTGATCGAGACTGGACGGCCGCACCAGATACGCATCCACCTGTCGGCGGCGGGCTTCCCCCTGCTGGGCGATCCGCTGTATGGTCCCGGCGGACTTCCCCGTGTCGATGCTTCAAGCACAGAGACGGCATCTCTCCCGGGCGATTGCGGGTACTTCCTGCACGCGCTCCGCCTTTCCTTCATCCATCCCGTCGCAAGAACGGCGGTCTCGTTCGCGTGCCCGCCCCCGTGGAGCTTTCCTCCCACCGGGCCTGCTTGATTGCTGGACGCATATTTCCCGCGAAACAGTTGGAAAGTATGAACCATATCGAGTAGTTTAGAAAAGGAAATTGCCACAAGAACGAGGAATCCCATGACCATGAAACCATCCCGCTTCTTTTCCCAGGACGATCTCGACCGGATCGCCGCTGCGGTGAAGGAAGCCGAAACCCGGACCGCCGGGGAAATCGTGCCCTTCGTTGTCGGACGGAGCGACCTGTACGAGGAAGCTGTCTGGCGGGGGGCATTCCTGCTCTCGTTCGCCACGCTGTTCGTGTTCGTGTTCTTCAGGAACTTCACAGACGTGTGGATGCCGGTAACGTTTTCCGAGGCCGCAATGATCACCCTGCTGGCCGGCGGCGTCGGGGCCGCGCTGGTCGCCTTTGTCCCCGCCCTCAAACGACTCATGGCAGGCAAGTCCCTGATGGACCAGCGCATCGCCGACCGGGCCGCCCACGCTTTTATCTCCGAGGAAGTATTCAATACACGCGACCGTTCCGGCATCATGATTTTTCTGAGCCTCCTGGAGCGGCGTGTACAGGTGGTTGGGGATTCGGGCATCAACGCCAAGGTGGACCAGGAGGAATGGAACGACGTCGTGAAGCGCATCGTCCAGGGAATGAAGAACGGCAAGCCCGCCGACGGTCTCATCGACGCCATCAAGAAATGCGGCGAGCTCCTGGAAAAACGCGGCGTGGAGATCCGGCCGGATGATACCAACGAACTCCCCGACGCCTTGCGCATGAGCAAGGAGTAAGACATGCGCGGGAAAACCATACTTCTGCGGAGTCTCTGCACAGCCCTGGTCTTCGCTACGCTCGCCGTCCTGGCCTACGCGCTCGACGTCCCCTTCCTCGCGGGCCGCGTCAACGACACCGCGGGCATGCTTTCTGCCGAAACCGTGCAACAGCTCGAACAGGAACTTGCGGCGTTCGAGAAGGAAACCTCGAACCAGGTGGCGGTGCTGACCATCCCGAGCCTGGAGGGCGAGGCCATTGAAGAGTACGCCATCAAGGTCGTGGAAACCTGGAAACTGGGGCAGAAGGACAAGGACAACGGCGTTCTGCTGCTCATTGCGCGCGACGACCGAAAAATGCGCATCGAGGTGGGCGACGGACTGGAAGGCGATCTTACCGATGCCCTCAGCTCTATCATCATCCGGCGCGAGATCACTCCGCGGTTCCGCGACGGTGATTTCGACGGCGGCGTCCGCGCGGGGGTGGAAGCCATCATGAATGTCATCCGCGGTTCGTACACTGCCGAGGAATCCGACTTGTCGTTCGGAGAAGGACTTGACGACGTGCCGCTGATGGTGCGCCTCTTCATGGGCCTCATTTTCTTCGTGGTGGTGGGCATGTTCACGTTCTTGGGTGTGTTCAGCGACGGATGCGTGAGCTGGTTCCTGTACGTATTCCTGATACCGTTCTGGGCCGCGTTTCCCCCCGTGATACTGGGCGTTGTGCTCGGCTTCGCTGCCACGGTTCTTTACGTGCTCGGCTATCCCGGTTTCAAGCTCTGGCTGGCCAAGAGCGAAAAAGGCAAGGC
>JALUUP010000154.1 GCA_027021285.1 Bacteroidota bacterium
GGACCAGGCGATGAGAGCGGCGCTGAAGGCGTTTGAAACCTGGCGTTTCACTCCTGCACGGGAGCGCGCCAACGTGTTGTTCAAAGCGGCACGCATCATGCGCAGGCGGCGGTTCGAGTTGAATGCATGGATGGTGCTCGAGGTCGGAAAGAATTATACGGAAGCCGACGCGGACGTAGCCGAAACGATCGACTTTCTGGAGTTCTATGGTCGCGAAATGCTGCGGTACGCGGCCAGACAGCCCGTGACGCCGGTAAAAGGCGAGAGAAACCTCCTGGAGTACATCCCTCTCGGTGTCGGCATTGTCATTCCACCGTGGAATTTCCCGCTGGCTATTCTGGTCGGGATGACATCGGCGGCCATCGTTGCGGGAAACACGGTCGTGCTGAAACCCAGTTCCGATTCGCCCATGATGGGATGGCTTGCCACGGAAATCCTTCGTGAAGCCGGTGTACCGGACGGTGTGTTGAATTTCCTGCCCGGTCCCGGTTCGTCGGTCGGCGATTACCTGGTGAAGCATCCCAAGACACGGTTCATCTCGTTCACCGGTTCCATGGAAGTCGGTCTGCGTATCAACGAGATGGCGGCCAGGATGTCGCCGGGGCAGATATGGATCAAACGCGTCGTCGCCGAAATGGGAGGCAAGGACGCTATCATTGTCGATGCCGAAGCTGATGTCGATGATGCGGTCAACGGCGTATTGACTTCCGCCTTCGGGTTCCAGGGGCAGAAATGTTCTGCCTGTTCGCGAGCGATCATCGACCAAAAGGTGTACAAGGAATTCACGGAAAAGCTCGTTGCCAAGGTCAAGGAAATCGCGGTGGACGATCCGGCGACCAACGCGTACATGGGGCCGGTCATCAACAAAGCCGCGCAACAGAACATTCTGAAATACATCAAGATCGGGTTGAAGGAAAAGGGCAAACTCCTCGCGGGGGGGGGAAAGATCGATCGTCCCGGCTGGTTCATCCAACCGACGGTGATCGGGAACGTAAAGCCCAATCATACAATTGCCCAGGAAGAAATTTTCGGGCCGGTTCTCGCGCTTATCAAGGCGAAGAACTACGATGACGCGCTCAAGATCGCCAATGGGACGATTTACGGTTTGACCGGTTCCGTGTACACGAACAATCCTGACAAGATGGAACGGGCGCGACGGGAATTCCATGTCGGAAATCTCTATTTCAACCGCAAGTGTACCGGCGCACTCGTCGGTGGGCATCCTTTCGGTGGATTCAACATGTCGGGAACGGATTCGAAGGCCGGTGGCCGGGATTACCTGCTCCTGTTCATGCAGGCCAAGTCGGTGTCGCGGAAACTTCGGTAACAGGATTTTGTTGTCCGTACTATTCGAGACAGGCGGCCCTTGTGCCGCTTGTTTTTATTTCTCTTCTTTCCAGTTGTTTTTCCGGAAAAAAAAGGTGATTTTTTATCGCGAAGAAGATTACACCTTTCGATCTTCGATCATGCCCGATCGCTACAGTTGCAACTAACGTCCACTCGCGAACACTATCGTGTCTTCATACTGTTTATTCAGTAATCCAACAAACAAGGAGGCCCTATGAATCTTGTTGACAGAGCAAAAAATATCATCCTCAAGCCAAAGGAAGAGTGGGAGGTCATCGGCGCCGAGGAACCGAATGTCGGTCAAATCATGACCGGGTACGTGATACCCCTGGCTATCCTTCCCGCGGTGGCCATTATCATTGGATATGGTGTCGTAGGAATCCTGGGATTTCATTCCTTTACGTACGGGATCGCTTCGGGTATCATATCGCTGCTCGTGTCTATCGGTGGGGTTTACCTCACTGCTTTCGTCGTGGATGCGCTTGCGGGCAGCTTCAATTCCCAGAAGAACCTGGGTCGCGCCATCCAGCTTGTCGCCTATTCATACACACCGGTATGGATTGGTGGTATTCTGAATATTTTTCCCGCGCTTTCGTGGTTGGGAATGCTTTTCGGGCTGTACGGACTGTACTTGATGTACCTGGGACTGCCCAAGACCATGCAGACTCCGGAAGACAAGGTGGTCGTGTATTTGATCGTCTCCATCATCGTGTTAATCGTGGTGTACTTCATACTGTCCGCTATTCTCACATCCATTCTCTTCGGAATCTTTGGTCTGAGCATGTTGTCTGCTATCAGCGGCATGTAAGAGATCGTTCGTAACTGAAATTGAGGCAGGCTCGATCGTTTAAATCGCATTCTTGCCGTGGTTCAATAACGACAAAAGCCCCGTTCATCACGGGGCTTTGTCATTACAGGAGGATATTGTGGTTGTCTTATTTCACCAGCATCATCTTGCGGGACTCCGTGTAGGAACCGACTTGCAAGACGTAGACATACGTGCCGCTGGGAAGGCCGGTGCCGTCGAAGAAGGCAGATTTCTGAACCCCCGCCTCCACGGTTTCTTTAAAGATTGTAGCGACCTCTTTGCCCGCGCTGTTATAAATCTTGAGCGTTGCCAGGCCCGATTCCGGCGCGGTGAACGTGATAGATGTCCGGGGATTGAACGGATTGGGATAATTTTGTTTCAGCCCAATCGATCCCGGAGCAGCAACGATTTCCACTTCATCACTGTATTCGAACGTTCCATCGCGATCCACCATCTTCAAGCGGTACATCAGGATTCCCTGCGCCGGGAGGTCCCTGTCGTAGAACACGTAGTGGCTCGGCGTGTTCTTGGTACCCTGTCCTTCCACGAACCCGATTTCCTCGTATTCCCCGGCGCTGTTTTTCCTCTGGATCACGAAGCCGTAGCTGTTGACTTCCGTGGCGGTTGTCCACCTGAGCTTCACGCGATCATTGACAACTCGTCCCGTGAAAACAGTAAGCTCCACCGGCAGCGGCTTGGTGGATTCCGCCATCGTGTAGCGCCATTTGAAATTGAAAGAACCTGTAAAGTTATACCACACGATATTCGTCGTCGTATTGACCTGAGATGAACTCAAAAGGGAGAATCCGCCTTCACCCGCTGAACCGTACGTACCGTACCACATCTTCAAATTGGCTTCGATGTTACCATTCAGATCGCCGTCATCGTATTCAAGCTGCAAGCTTGCCGAAGCGCTAGGTTGGTAACTGGCATCGGTTGTATTTGCAACATCGTAGTACCGCTTGACCGCCTGGGCATCGGGAGCGGATTTG
>JALUUP010000155.1 GCA_027021285.1 Bacteroidota bacterium
ATCACGTGATTATTGGCGTGTTCGTGGCGTGATGATGTTCGTCCTGCGCGGGCAGGCGTGTAGAAACAGTTACAGGAATGTACAAAAAATTATTGAACAGGGTGAGATTTGAACACGATCCCGGCATCACCGGATGGACGGGAAGAGATAGGAGGCCGGTGGTGTCAGTACTCGATTTGTGTATGCAGGCCGATTTCCTCGAGAATGCCGCTGACCCGCAGGCATTCAGCCATCTCGCCCGTGTACACGCATGCTTTGCCCTTCGTGTGAACTTCCCAGGCGAACGCTTCGCCCTGCTCGTAGGTGCACCCGACGGCTTTGACCAGCTGGACGATCACTTCCTCGAATGTATGAACCTCGTCGTTGAACAAGATGACTTTTGCCGGTTCGTCGATCGTGGTCCCGTCTGTTTCCTCGATGTCGGGTACCGGGATTTCCTGGGGCATGGCTACGGTTGCATTTTGCTGTTCAATAACACAGGATCAAAGATAGTCGTTCGGTGGATTGAGTGCAAGCCATCCCGTCCCGAAGCGTATTTCACAAACAGCTCCGGGACGGGATGACAAATCGGTTTCGACACGTCCTACTTGGTTTTGAAATCCGTTTTCTTTTTGAGAAGGGCGTTCGCTCTCCATTCCGAAACCTGGAACCACTGTGGCGAAATGGAAGTCTGGATGAAATACTGGCTGCCCTCTTCGCTCCGGTAAAAGCGAACCTGGTTTCCATCCACGTCCAGGACGCACCGCGGCGGGCCGGGGGCGGTCGTCATCGTATCCAGGAACTCGTCTGCGCTCAACGACGCGAGGGTGGAGAGAAACGACTCGACGCGTCCCTGGTCCGCAGGCTCCCCGTCGACGGTCCAAAGCGAATCACCGCGGCTGAGGACGAAGACGGTGTCGGCATACTGGAACTGCACGCGACGGACCTGGTTCTTGTCGATCCCGAGGATCATCCGGTCGCGCCAGTCCGATGGATTGTCCGACAGTATCCCGTATGACAAGCCGCTGACCATCCATACGTCGTTTTCATCCGCCAGGCGCATGTAGCGCGAGGTGAAATCCGGGCCGTTCTTTCCGACCACCGCGTGCACGACGGGTTTCCCGTGCTCCATGATGCGCAGTTCGGTGCCGGTGCTGTCCACCTGGAACACGCCGTGTTTTTCCGGCTTCGAAGAGACCACGGTGGAAGCCTTCACGGCGGAGAGCTCGTGCAGCAAGTCGCCGATTTTCTTCGCATCGGCGCGGTAGGAAACGGGTTTCTCTATCTTCCAGGTGTTTCCACTGCGGCGCAACTCGATGGTCGTTGGCCCGCGCGTGATGGTAATGCCGTCCACCGCAGCGGAATCGACCGCGATCAATTGCGGGATGTCTTCCGGATCGATGCTTCGTTCGCCGGAATTTGTTATGATCAGAATGGCAACCACGAGCAGAACGATGAAGACAACGGCGAGAAAGGTGATGTTCGTTTTCATCTTTTTTGTCTCCCTCATGAAACAGCGAGCGCTTTTTTCCGGGCTTTCCGCTGCCGCCAGCGAAACAGTCCGTAGAGAATCATCAGCAATGGCGGGAGCAAGAGATCAGCCCACTTGACAAACCCCCTGGTGCCGTCCGAGACGGGATCGAGGGGCGGCGCGACGAGGTTCTTGGAACGGATCTCGATCAATCCCATGTCGTCAACCAGGTAATCCATCATGTTGGCGAAGAAAGTGAGGTTGTCACTGCTCCGGATGTAGTTGTCGAGAATGAAGTCGCCGTCGCCCACCAGCACCAGCCGTGTATCGGGGCTCTTTTTCCGCACGCTCTGGGCGCTGGCGACCGGTACGCCGTTCGTGTCCGTGGGAACGGGACGGTTGGCGAAGAAGCTGTCGAACGACCCTTCCACCACGATGGCGAGAGGAATGTTCGATTCCGAGAAGGCCCCGGGATCCGGCTGCATCCTGGGATCGAGAATGAACATGCCGCTCTGGCGCCCGCTCCGTTCCGACGATTTGACCAGCACCGTTGCCTTGAGCCCTCGCGATGCAACGTTGCCCGTGTCCACGGAGCTGACGAAGAAGAATGCCAGTTGCTGGAGGTCCTTCACCATGACGTTGTTCTCGTCGAAAACAGAGGCGACGGGCAGGAAGGGATAGGGAATGGCGCTCTGGATCCTGAAACCGCCGTGCTCCTGGATCAGGGAAATGTTCGAGCATTGCACGTCGCGAACCAGGTCCCGGTTCAGGCGCAGGCCGTAGTTTTCGAGAAGGGGGTCGAGCTTGAGGTCGAGCGGCTGCGCGTACTGTTGTTGCAGTGTGGCCGGTACGGCGTTCAACAGGAACGCGACCTTGCCTCCTTTCATGATGAACTGGTCGATGGAGAACTGCGCGTCTTCCGGGATGGGCTGTGCCGGTGCGTCCACAACCAGTACCGAGATATTATCGGGCACCGCCTGGCCGTTCGCGCAGCTCACGGTAGTGAACCTGTATTGCTTTGCCAGAGCCTTCTGGACGCTCTGCAGCCGGGACAGTTCCGGCTCTCCGTGACCGGTCAGGAACCCGATGGTCTTCTCGTCGCGGGAGACAAGGCGCTTGATGGCAGAACTCAGGTCGTACTCGAGGCTGGCCGTGTTCTGCACCACCGGGATAACTTCCTTCCTGTCCTCGAACAAGAGGACGATGCCCATGTATGCCCGCTTGGCCACGAACTTGTCCGCTTCCATCGCCTGGATCTCGACCGGCGGTATTCCTTCGCGGGTCGCTTCCTGCGTTAGCTCATCGGTGGATGGATCGATGAACGTGTACTGGAGATTGTCGCCCGCGTAGGCGCGGTAATCGTTGAGCACGTCGTAGATGGCGCGCCGGTTGCTGTTGTACGGCGCGGGCAGGTCTTCATTGAAGTACACCTTCACCGTCAGCCGGTCGTCGAGCGATTCCATGAGCTTGACACTGGCGGGGGAGAGCGTGTACACGTTTTCGGCGGTCAGGTCGAGTCGCGTGAACAACCGGATACTGATGATGTTGATCAGAACCAGGATGCCCAGGACCAGGAGCGCGCGTACCAGCATGTGCTGTTTGTTTTTCATGGCTGCCTCCTCAGTTGTTGCGCCGTTCGAGTGACAGGGTGGTGAGGTACAGGAAAAATCCCGTGACCGAGAAGAAGTAGATCAC
>JALUUP010000156.1 GCA_027021285.1 Bacteroidota bacterium
AGACAATCCTTGTTCATTTCGGACTTGCCAGTCTCGACGATCTCCCTAAACCAAGGGAAATCGAAGAGCTCTTTCGGGAAGGAGACGTTCCGGACACCATGGACGCGGATCCGGCAAACGAAGGCAGCGGCAACCCGGCAGAAGAGAGCATCCCTCGCGAGACATCTGCCGACGACCATGGCGATTCCGGGCATCCGTTCTTTGAATCTCCAACCGTCAACGTAGGCATTACGCTTGACGAGAGCCGGGAACTCCAGGACGAGACGAATCGCTCCGGGTCATCACTAAACGACGAAGAGGTTAATCGAAATTCACAAACGGCGACCGATGAAGAAACAGACGCGGAAGAAGAAAACGCCGAGTAACCGCGGCAAAAAGCCCCTTCGACGATCAACGGAAGGCGTTCGCATCGAAAGCGGACCGGTTCGATTAAACAAGTATATCGCCGCCTCAGGTCTGTGTTCGCGCCGAAAAGCTGATGAGCTGATTGCCCAGGGCGTGGTAAAAATCAACGGCACAACGGTCACCGAACTGGGAGTGCGGGTCATACCGGGCAAGGATCGAGTTACGGTAAGAGGACAGGAGATCCTGCTCGACGCAAAGCTCGTGTACATCCTGCTGAATAAGCCAAAAGACTACATCACCACCGCACACGACGAAAAGAACCGCAAAACGGTGCTCGATCTCGTTCCTGCCACGCACCGTGTCTTTCCCGTCGGACGCCTTGACAGAAATACCACCGGCGCTCTCCTTCTCACAAACGACGGCGATCTCGCGTATCGTTTGACCCACCCATCGTTCGAAGTAGAAAAAGCATACAGGGTAAAATTAGACAAACCCGTTTCTGCCGCGCACCTCCATGAAATCATCCGGGGCATCCATCTTTCCGATGGAAAAACAGCTCCGGGAAAAGCCTGGATCATCGAAGGCACAAAACGGTTTGAAGTCGCGCTCGTCATCCACGAAGGGAAAAACAGGCAAGTGAGAAGAATGTTCGAATCACTGGGGTTTTCGGTTAAGCAACTCGATCGCTTCTCGTACGCGGGACTGACCACGGAAGGATTAAAACGCGGTGAATGGCGATTCCTGACTGCCAGAGAAATCAAAAGCCTTTACCATCTGGTGAACCAGGAAAAAAACACGGAAAGTGTTTCTTGAATACCACAACGAATACGACGCGAAATAGCTGATGCCAAAACGGAAAGACCTGAAATCAATCTTGATTATCGGTTCCGGCCCTATCGTTATCGGGCAAGCATGTGAATTTGATTATTCCGGAACCCAGGCGTGCCGCGTGCTCCGGGAGGAGGGTTACCGGGTCGTACTGATCAACAGCAACCCGGCAACAATCATGACCGACCCCGAATTCGCGGACGCCACGTACATCGAACCCATCTCGCCCTATTTTATTGAGCAAATAATCGAGAAAGAAAAACCCGATGCCATACTTCCCACCATGGGCGGGCAAACTGCGCTCAATGCCGTCGTCGAGCTCGCAGAGCGGGGAGTGCTGGACAAACACGAAATCGAGCTTATTGGCGCACAGCTTCCATCCATTCGAAAAGCGGAGGACCGGCAGGAATTCCTGGCTGTCGTTCAGCGCTGTGATCTCGAAATGCCACAGGGAAATTTTGTACACACGTACGAAGAAGCGCTCGCTCTTCTCGATACCATCGGGTTCCCCATCATCATCCGCCCTTCGTACACTCTCGGCGGCACGGGTGGCAGCATTGCGTTCAACATTCAGGAATTCGAGACAAAAGTCACGCAAGGTCTCGTCTCAAGTCCCGTTCATCAGGTTTTAATCGAGGAATCCATTCTCGGGTGGAAAGAATACGAGTTGGAGATCATGCGTGACATCGCGGACAACGTCGTCATCGTTTGTTCTATCGAGAACCTGGACCCGATGGGTGTACATACAGGGGATTCCATCACCGTTGCACCCGCACAGACATTATCCGACAAGGAATACCAGCGTTTACGAGACGCTGCAATCCGGATCATCCGGGAGATCGGAGTTGAAACCGGCGGATCGAACATCCAGTTCGCCGTCCACCCGGAGACCGGCCGAATGGTCGTCATCGAAATGAATCCCCGCGTTTCACGATCCTCAGCCCTTGCCTCCAAAGCTACGGGATTCCCCATCGCCAAGATCGCAGCAAAGCTTGCCGTCGGCTACACGCTCGAGGAAATCCCCAACGACATCACGCGTGAAACTCCGGCCTGCTTCGAGCCCACGCTTGATTACGTCGTCGTTAAAATTCCCCGCTGGGATTTCGCCAAGTTTGCCGGCGCGGAGGATCTGCTTGGCGTGCAAATGAAGTCGGTAGGTGAAGTCATGGCCATCGGGCGTACGTTCAAGGAAGCGCTCCAAAAAGCCCTTCGCTCCATGGAAAACGGTCGCATGGGTCTCGGCGCAGATGGGAGAGATATCGTGGACCCGCTCCTGCTTACGCCGGAAGAAAAAGAGGACTGGCAGACAAAAATCGTCGAGCACCTTCGTCATCCCCATTCCGATAACATTTTCTGGGTACGATACGGCTTGTTGCTAGACATGAACATCGACGAGTTACACCGCCTGACTCGTATCGATCCATGGTTCCTCAACCAGATCGAAGATATCGTGAACATGGAGAAAGAGCTCAGCTCCGTGCACCTACCGGAACATCTCGGATAGCATGGCGTCGCTTCTTTCCATCGAATTGCTAAAAACGTATCGCAAGCTTCGAACGTACATCGGGTTCGGTGTTATCCTTGTCGTAATCCCCTTGATCTACCTTGGCATGTCGTACGGCGGTGAAAACATGGTCAACAGCATGACGCGAAATCTGCAAAAAGACTTCGTGTTCGTGGGTAACCTTTTCAACGGGTGGTTCGTCTCAAACATGGTCATGAATTCACTCTGGGTACACATTCCATTTCTCATCGCCCTGGTGGCGGGCGACATGTTCGCCGGTGAAGCCACAGGCGGCACGTTCAGAATACTATTGACACGGCCGCCTTCCCGCACAAGGATCTTCTTCGTGAAGCTCGCGGCCACAATTGTTTATACGTACTCGCTCGTGATTTTTCTCGGATTGCTAAGTATCGGACTAGGCCTTCTCCTGTTCGGAACGGGCGACCTGTTGATGTTCAACAGGGGA
>JALUUP010000157.1 GCA_027021285.1 Bacteroidota bacterium
TCCAACAAACGCCGCTGACTTTTACACACATCTTTCACTCACTCCGCCCTGCAAAAACCCCGGGGCTTCCTCCCGTGTGAAGGAAAACCACCACGCCTTTTCGCTCGAGGTCACCAGCCTGGCACCTGCCTATCATCGCGGCGGCGGCCTTGGCCGTGTACACGTCGTCGAGGATGATGCCTTCCAGCCGGGCGAAGAGGCTCCGTGCTTCGCCGCCCGCAACGGTGGGAACAGCGTACCCATCGCCGATCCAGCGATCGTCAACGAGCACGGGCGGTTCATCGATTTGTATCCCGGCCACGACGGCCGTTTCACGCGCCAATTTCTTCACGACACCGTGCATGACGCCGGCAGGCCAGGCCACGGATATACCGGTAACCTTGCCATTCCATCCACGCTGGACCTGCCCCACGACAAGCCCCGCCTGTGTGCCCCCCGATGAGGAGGCGTGAATGATCTCGCTGATTTCGACGTTCGCGATCCGGGCATCATTGAGAAGCTCTTCGAAGGCCGCCACGTAGCCCAGCGCGCCCGTCGGCGTCGATCCGCCGATCGGCATGCGGTATGGACGCCTCCCGCGATTGAGCAGCTCGTTCTCTATCTCCGCCGCTTTCCGTTCCCAATCGTCCCAGCGCTCGGATTCCACGAAATGCAATTCCGCTCCGAACAGTGCGTCCAGCAGAAGGTTTCCGGTGTAGGTGGATGGTTCTTTCCCTCCCAGGACGAGGTGACAATCCAAACCGGATGCGGAAGCGTAAGCCGCGGCCATGCGGCAGAAGTTCGACTGCACGGCGCCCGTCGCGACCAGGTCCGTCGCGCCGCGCCGTTGCGCTTCCGATAGGAGGTAGTCCAGCTTGCGGGTTTTATTACCTCCGAACCCAAAACCCGTCAGGTCGTCGCGCTTGCAATAGACATCGACGCCAAGGTATTCGGAGAGACGATCCAGGCGGTGGAAAGGGGTCGGCAACAGGGTCCGGGTGATATCAGGTGCGGTCATGGTTTTGGGTGTCAGGTGTTTGGCGATGAAAAAGAGACGCCTTTGCTTACCTGGTCATACACCATGAAAATACATCATCGCAGTATCAGATGATACCGGTGAAGACATCGAATGACGACAAGACCGTTTTTCACGGAAGTACTGAACTGGACGAAATAACGGCCTTGAAAATTTTCTTTCCCCGTCTGTATATTATTCTTTCGAAGCGATTTTTCAAGGGCGTGCTCAACTTCTTTGAGCGAAACCATAATGACAGCCCGAACATCCGGATCTTTACTATCATCATTCATTACCTGGTGCTAACAGACCATGTCTATCACTGTTCGTAATCTCACCAAGAGCTATGGCGCCCAGAAGGCCATCGATGACATTTCCTTCAAGGTCGAGAAGGGAGAGATCGTCGGGTTCCTCGGCCCCAACGGAGCCGGGAAAACCACGACCATGAAGATTCTGACCTGCTTCATGCGCCCCGACAGCGGAGACGCGACCATCGAGGGGCACAGCATTCATGAGGACACGATGGAAATTCGCCGTCGTGTCGGGTACCTGCCCGAGACCAATCCTCTATACCACGACATGAACGTGCTCGATTACATTGAGTACGCGGGCAAGCTCCAGCATCTCCAGGGCGAGGAGCTGGCGCGAAGCGTCCGCCGCATGGTGGAAATCTGCGGGCTCGGCGATTCCAGGCACAAGGACATCGGGGAGCTCTCAAAGGGATACCGCCAGCGCGTGGGCCTCGCCCAGGCAATGGTCCACGACCCCGACGTTCTTCTCCTGGACGAGCCTACAAGCGGACTCGATCCGAACCAGATCATTGAAATCCGCAACCTCGTAAAAGAGCTTGGACGCGAAAAAACCGTCGTGCTTTCCACCCATATCCTGCCCGAGGTGCAGGCCACCTGCAACCGGGTGCTGATCATTCACGAAGGCAAAATCGCGGCGGATGGAACACTGGACGATCTCCAGAAGCGCTTCCAGGGCGCGGACGAAATCCGTGTGGAAGTGAAGCCGAACGGCGCTTCGCCCGAGGGCATCGCGGCTTCGCTGAAATCGATAGAAGGAGTGACCCACGTGGAAAAAACCGGCGGCGACAACGAGCTCGCTTTCGTGGTTTACGCCTCGCCCGGCGTCGATCTCCGCGAGCCGGTGTTCCGCACTGCCGTCAAGAACAACTGGGTGCTGCTCGACATGCACCGCAGCGGCACGAGCCTGGAATCGGTGTTCCAGAAACTCACGCGCTCCCAATGATGCCGCGATCGAACCGCGCTGCCGTCGGATGCGTTTCACCGGCGTTCCCAATAACATGCATGTACTACTTCCCGGATAGAAGTCATGACAAACTCACTTCCTGTTGAAATGCGCTTACAGCCGGCCAACATCTGGCCCATTCTCAAGAAAGAAATGCAATCGTACTTCAATTCCCCGATTGCCTACGTCGTGATCGTCGTGTTCCTGGCAATCGTGGGATGGTTCTTCACCAGCAATTTATTCCTCATGAACGCGTCCACCTTGCGGGTCGTGTTCGACGTGGTGCCGCTGGTGTACCTGTTTTTCATCCCCGCCATTTCCATGCGCCTCATCGCCGAAGAGAAGAAATCCGGGACGATCGAATTGCTTGTGACAAAACCCGTCCTGGACTCGGAAATCGTGCTGGGCAAGTTCATCGCGGCCTGGCTCCTGACCGCGGCCGCCTTGCTGCCCACCGTGTTGTACTACGTGACGGTGGCTGTCCTCGGAAAGATCGATACCGGCCAGGTGATCGGCGGGTACCTTGGCCTGTTGTTCCTGGCCGGGGCCTGGATCGCCGTGGGGATATTTGCTTCCAGCCTGACCGAAAACCAGGTCGTCGCGTTCATCTTCGCCCTGCTCATGGTTTTCGTGTTCTTCATGCTGGACAAGGTCGTCATGTACGTGCCCGGGTTCCTGTCGCCGATCTTCGAGTTCCTCGGCACTTCCCTGCACTACGAAAACATGGCCCGGGGCGTAATCGATTCGCGGGACGTGATCTACTTTTTCTCGGTCACGGGATTTTTCCTGTACCTCACCACCCTGTCACTCGAACGGCGCAACAACTGAGGAGGCAGCCATGAAAAACAAACAGCACATGCTGGTACGCGCGCTCCTGGTCCTGGGCATCCT
>JALUUP010000158.1 GCA_027021285.1 Bacteroidota bacterium
CTGCAAGGGCTCGATTGAATTCTTGTGTATCCTGAGACTTCCGACGTCAAGGGCGATGTCGGGATGCTCGATCGAGGAAATGTTGCTGTGAATGGTCGTGGCAAGGCTCAAGGTGTCCTGGTTGAAGAACGAGTTTGTCGAATCGCTGTTCGCCGCGAAGTTGTACAGCGAGAACGACAAGGCCGAGCCGTCTTCCGCCGAGACGAAGAAGCCGCGCGGATCGTCGTGAGGTTTGCTTCCGTCGGATGTGATGGCGGGAATACTCAGGCGATCCGGTCCTGTGAGAGCTGTTGCCAGGGCAATGAGACTTGATCCGAAATCGACGGAGCCGCCGGGGAACGTGAACGATACCGGGTCGATGAGCACCTCGCCGATGATTTCACCCCTGCCCGCGGGTTTTCGAACGCGAATGCCGTTGACCTGGTCGCGGTGGTACGCCTTGTACAGTGAAGAGGCGCTGATTTCCCATTCATTAACTGTTGTGACGACGGGTGTCGTAACCGGCTCCGCGAGAGGAATGCCCTGTGTATTTGTCTCCGAGGACGGCTTTATGAAAATGACGTCGAATGGAAGAGTGCTCGTCGTATCGGGCGGAGAAAACTGGTCGTTGCCGGGAAGATCAACAAAGCTTCCGGCGATTTGTACGTCCTGGCCAACCGAATCCAGCGATGTGATCTCGATCGGGAATCCAAGGAGATGCGTGATGTCCATGTCGTTGTACGCGGTGAGCTGAAAATCCAGGGTCGTCGTCTGTCCTTTTGCTATCGTAGCCTGACCGGTATCGCCAATGTACTGGCTTTTCGACTTCGCCGCCTTGAACGTGTGCATCCCGGCGGGAATCCCGTGGAGAATGTATTTTCCGTTATTGTCGGTCTTGGTCTGAAGAGGCGAAGCATCGGCAGGATTGTCGTACAGCGCGACACGGGCTCCGGGAATGGGGACCGTGCCGACCTTTACCGTTCCCGAGAGCGCCCCGCCAAGCGCGAGCGGGACTTCGAGGAACGTCCACGCCTTGCTTTCATCGATAACGGCGGCAACGGTTTTTTCCACGTAATCGGAGTTGTCCGGGCCGCGGACCCGCACGGTCGCGTTGTCACTTGGAGACATCCAAACAAAGTACGAAACGCCGTCGGCATCGATGGAATCGGGTTCCTCGCCGTTGACGCGTATAACGGCATCCGGGATGGTCTTCTTGACCGATGTGCCCGGGATGTACTTGTTGGGCGAGCTCTTTGCCTTCCAGCTTTTGCTGACCTTTGGGGTAATCGTGACAGCCTGCACGGCAAGGCGATGTTGCTTGATGTACACCGTGAATTCGCCGATGTCATCGGCGTCCGGCGGGAGCTTCACCAGGAGGGTCTCGGGATAGAACTGGGACTGGTTGTCGGGAACGATGAACATCCACCGAAACCCGGTTACGGCAGGAGTGGTAAATTCCTCATCGTAATCAATGATGAACATCGGAGCTTTCTGCTTCTGGAGGTTCTTGTTTTTCAGTAAACCCACTGAGCTTCTTTTAATAATGACTTTGTTCACTCCGGCTTTTTGTGGTACGACAGGTTTGCCAGGCTTTTTTGGTCTTATCTTTTTCACCGTGTGCACCCATTCTCCTTGCCCGATCCGCACGTTGGCCGATACCGGTCGTCCCAGTTCGTCGATCACGCGTCCCTTGACGGTGAGCGCGGGCTCCAGTTGAATCGTCGTGTAAAATTGCTGACCCAGTTCGACGAAAATCGCGGATGACTGGTACTTCTTGAAGCCGTACTTCTCAACCGTGACAACGTAGAATATGGCTTTTGCCTCCGGAATATCGCCGGTCGGATCGAGATTGTCGAAGACGAATCCGCCGGAATCGTTCGTCATCGTCGTTTTGATCGGCCACAAACCGATGTTGAACCCAGAGAGAGTCACTTTCGCGTTCTTCACGGGTTGCAGAGTGTTGTCGCTTCGGTACACGCGGCCCGCGATGCGGGGTTTGTGGGGTTTTACGTTCGCGAGGACGACGGCATGCATGATGTTCGGATTATAGCTCTCGTTGATATCGGCCATGTCGTAAACAAGCCCGTTCCCGGCTTCATCTTTTTCTCCGATGAGGAAATGGAATTTGAAAGTCCTCCACAAGGTGTAGTAGTAGTAAACGCCCTCCTCGGGCGAAGAAACAAGCAGGTGGTACCGGTCGCTTCCCCCCACGTTTTTTGCCATGTACTTGAGCGTGACCTTCCCTTCCGCGTTTGTCTTGCCCTGCGCGATGACTTCGGCCTTTGCCGCCTTTAGCAGGGAAATATCATCCACCGATTGATACGGCATGAGGGTGCCTTCTTCGGGAGGAACGTCGTATGGTCGATTCATCCGGACGATCCTGACGTCCATGTTGGGGAGCTGGCTTCCCTTGATTTTATCCTTGACGCTGACGGTCACCGAGTAGGAGCGCACGAGCGAATAGAGGGTTCCCACGTCAAGGAGTTCGCCCGGTTGAACCTTGAACTCATCCGACGGACTCAACAGGTGCGGATCGTCCACCATGATCTGGTAATAGCGATACAGGTCTCCCGTCAGGGAGTTCACGAACTCTTTACTGCCGCACTGGATGAGGGCGTCTTTTAAAATTCTACCGGTTGAATCCTTTGCAAAAAAGATGAATTCGAAGGTCCCGTCGGGGTTCGTGGTGGTGGTTGCCACAAGTTTTTCCGCCTCGAACGTTTTCCCCCCCGCCTTGAACGGATAAAAGCCGCAGTCGGGATTGCTTTTCGTACGCAAGAAAAGTCTCAGGTGAAGTCCGCCCAGAGGCAGGTTTTTTTTCAGCGCGACGTTCGTCTGGAGATTGGGTTTGTTCTTGAGCGGGATCCCGGGTTTTACGGTCTGGTTCCCTCCGGGTTGAGGTTGCTTGTTGCCTGTAAGCGACGGCTTTCCCTTGGCGCCCTTGTAAATGATGGATTTTGGCGCGGGGATGCTGCTCCTGTAAAACGTGGTGCGCAGCGTTCCACGGAGCCGGGTCAACTTCGTAAAGACAAAATTGGGTTTGACCTGGAACCCGGTCTTGGTGCCGACTTTTGTAGAAATCCCTTTCGTTGAAATGCGTTTCTGCGACTCGTAAGTAAACGTCCAGATTTCGCTCTTTCCATCGTT
>JALUUP010000159.1 GCA_027021285.1 Bacteroidota bacterium
GCGACCGCACCATCGCTTCCCGCACGCAGGGTATCCCGCTGATTTCGCTGGCCAGCCCGGACATTTCCGGTCTGCGAATCTCCTCTTCCACGTCCACGCCATCCAGCAAGGTCTTCTGCACACCGTCTTCGACCTGGATGTCGAGCCGGATCTGCGCCACCCGTCGGCAGATATCTTCCACCTGGTCCGTGGAAAGGCCGTGCTTCAACGCGTCAAGCGCGACCGCGCGATACATGGCGCCGGTATCCACATACGTGAAACCCAGCGCGCGCGCGACTGCCCTCGCGGTCGTGGTCTTCCCTGATCCTGCCGGTCCGTCAATGGCAATGATAAACGTGTTTCCTTTCTTCTCTAAATTCATAGAGAATTAAAATATAATAAGTTACATCCTTTCAACCAAGAATTTCGGCGGAATTTCCACAAGACACGCTATGCCGATTTGTGGAGTCCCGCGAACGATTATCTGGATTCCCGATTGCGCGGAAATGACGGATGAAGCGGATTAACAGATTGTTTTTCCTGTCATGCGAGAACGGTTGGACCGAAGCAATCTCAAGAGTCCCGGGGCTCTCGATGAATAATCTTTGCGCTCTCTGCGGTTATAATATGAACCGCAACTTGTCGGAAGAACCCCAAGGACGCCTAAGTACGCCGGGAACACTGATAGAACAGTCATATTTTATGAATCTTATTTCCATCGTGTCGTCCCGGACTGGGCCTGGAATCTATCGAATAAAGCCGTGAATTCCCGCTTTCGTCACGAAGTGGTCCCCTCGGACAGGAAAGACTCGACAAATTGAAGTTTTCGAGACATGAGTTTTTTGATTATTTACCTGCCAAATTCCTTCAATTTCAAAAGAAAACGATTTTTTGGTTAAATTTATTAGTCCAACTATTTGATTTAACCAATTAGTCAGTTATATTGGACGCAATTCGATCGTTCAAGAATTCAGGATGACACATGGTCAACAACGATATGACAAATACAGAACGGCGGGTACTGGAAGCGGCCATACGGGTCTTCGTTCGGCGAGGGAAATCAGGCGCGCGCATGCAGGAGATCGCCGACGAAGCGCATATCAACAAGGCCAGCCTGCACTACTATTTTCGCAGCAAGGACCGGCTCTACGAGGCAGTGTTCAGGCTACTGTTCCAGGAATTCAGCCAGATTCTTCGCCCCGTGCTCGATCCGGCGACGCCGCCCCCGGATGCAATCAAGCAGGTGATCTCCATCTATATTTCCCAGCTTCGAAAACATCCCGAGCTGCCACTTTTCATCCTGCACGAGCTGTCCGAGGGCGGCGAATCGCTCCGCTCCGTGGTCCGGGAAATCCTCATGGAAAAGAACGCGGAGGTGCCCGAGCTGTTGACCATGAAGATCGAGCAGGGAATCCGGGAAGGCGTCTTCCGGAACGTGGACGTGGACCAGGTTGTCATTTCCATCATTGCATGCAGCGTGTTTTTCTTCATCGGCTATCCGATGGTATCGCTGATGAAGCCGGAGCTCGCCGGGCGAAAGGAAGAATTCCTCGACCGCCGGGCCGAGGCCGTGTTCGATCTCCTGTATTACGGTTTGAAACCCAGAACGGAAGGTGAATCATGAGAAAGCCCCTGATCCTGTTGCTCATGGCATTGGCGCCGATGGTCGCCCTCGCCCAGCAACGCGTACCGCTCTCCCGCGCCGTGTCCCTGGCCCTTGAGCGAAACGAACAGATCCGCGAAGCGCGACTCGGCGTGCGGCAGGCGGAGCTGGACGTTGTGAAGGCAAAAGCGTCGCGCCTGCCAAGCGTTGATTTTTCCACCTCGTACTCGTACCTCAGCGACCTCACGAGCATTGATCTGCCGGCGCTGCCGGGCATTCCCGCGCGGACCATTACCTTCGGCGACCACGACATCATGGAAACCGGTATCACGGTGAGCATGCCCCTGTTCACGGGCTTCAAGCTCTCCGCCCTGCAGGACATCCAGGAACAGAAGGCCCTGCTGGCGAGGGAAGACGCGCGTGCTGCCGCCAATCGCGTTCGCTTCCTGACGATCACCGTGTACCGCATGAGCCAGATGTGGCAGCGAACCGACCAGTTGCTTGCGGCGGGTGAAACAAAACTTGACAAGCGCCTGCAAACGGCGCGCGCCCTGGTCGAACAAGGCCAGATTCTCGCCGCCGACACACTGGACATCTCCACCCGGCTACAGGAGATCCGTATTCAGCGTTTGCACGCCCAACAGCAGCAACGTTACTATATCTTCCGGCTCTCCCAGCTCACCGGCCTTCCCGAATCCATCGAGGTGGAACCGGACACGCTTGCCAAAGGGCTCCTGCCCGCGGCGGACGAACAGGCGCTTTTGTCAGCCGCGTTCTCCAATCTCCCGGAGATGAAGAAACTCGATCTCTCCCGCCGCCTGACCAACGCCAGAAAAAAAGCGGAAAGCAGCGCCTTCTATCCGTCCGTCTTCATTGCAGGCAGTTACAAGTACGGCCGGCCGGGACTGGACCAGGTCGCCAACGAATGGATGGACTACTGGACGGCGGGCGTCCGCCTGGAGTGGAATCTCTTCCGCTGGGGCAGCGACGTCCGGGAACAGGAAAAACTCGACCTGGAGCTCCAAAAGCTGGGCTTTCGGGACGCATTGCTGCGCAAGCAGGTAGCCGAAAAGCTGCGCGCTGCCCGGATCGAGTTGGAGGACAAGGCTCAAACCGTCTCCCTCCTGGAAGACAAGCTGGCCATGCAGCGGGAAAAATTCGACATCGTGCAAGCGCGGTTCGCCCAGGGCATGGCGACTTCCACCGAGCTGGTGGACGCCGAGACCGCGCTGACGCAAACGGCCGTCCGCATGCACCAGACGGTCATCGAATACCAGTTGAAAAACGCAGAACTTGAATACATCGCAGGAACACCCTTGACAGGAGAACAACAATGAGACTTCCGGCAATCATTCTATCCCTCTCCATGCTGCTGGCCGCGTGCGCGACCGAACCGGAGAACCATCGCACCTACACCGGCCTCATGGACACGGAAGCCATCAGGGTTTCCTCCCTGGCCGCGGGCACGGTCACCTCGGTCCGGTTTAGCGAAGGGAACCGCGTCAAGCAGGGCGACGTGCTCGTCACCGTGGACACGGA
>JALUUP010000160.1 GCA_027021285.1 Bacteroidota bacterium
AGCACCGTTCTCCAGCTCTACGGCGTCGGGGCGGGAATCCCGTCCTGGGGAGGCGTCCTTCGGTACAAGATCGGGGCGGTGTCGTACATCGTCAACGAGGGCCGAAGCTCCGACGGAAAGGCCGTCGCATTCCGCAAGCGCTTTTTCTACGGCGGCGGCTACCTGCGGCTGGAGTGGGCGTCGGCGTTCCTGGAAGGCGGATACCCGGCACTCGAGACATACCTCCAGGTCATCGCGGGCAACCGCAGCTCCGTATCCACCGCCGTCACCTGGAACCTCAACCGCATCCTCGGTCTCACGCTGTACCTCACATACACCAATCCCACGGAATCTTCACGTTCATGGACACAGGAGTTCGCACCATGGTTCGCGGCACACGTACGGTTCTGACACGCCCGGGCCTGCATCGGCTCGCCATCCTTTTCGCCTTCCTCCCGTCGCTCGCGGCGACGGCGTTCGGCCAGGAAACGGGCTACTTCATCGAGGACGAAAACCTCTCGGCCCGGATCAAGCGCACACTGGAAGAAAACGACATGCTCCGGGGCGGCTTCGTCTCCGGCGCGCACGACAGGGAGTCCTACGCGGTCACCATGATCGACGGCCCCGGAACCCGAAAGCTCTCCCGGTTCTTCATCTTCTCCGACAGGAAATGGGATGAAACAGACCCCGTCGCGGGCGAGGAGCAGATCGGCTGGCTTCTCGGACAGGACCTCGTCGAAAAGATGAAATCGCTCCGGTTCACGTACGAAAAGGTGAACCCCGACAAGATCGAGAACTACCGCTGGGTGCGCGCGCACCGCGAGGAAACCTGGTGGACGTCGAACGACCTCGAGATCTCGACGGAGGGCGTGAACGCGCGCCTGAACCGCGACCTCGGCGTCACGATCGCGCAGGGGGACTACATGCTGGGACTGCCCCTGCACACGGCGGGCTTCACGCGCATCGGCATCGGGTCGAAGCATTTCCGGGCGGGGGTTCAAGCGCCCTTCGCCTCCCGCATACTGGCCACCTCGGAGCGCAAGGTGTCCGGCGGCGTAGGTGGGTTCGGCTCATTCGCCATGTACGAAGGATCGATCGGCGGAGGAGGCACGGGGTACTTCCAGGCCTTCGACGATCCCGGCATGGTCAATTACAAGGACGAAAACCTCGTCTTCGGCTCACGGTGGGGCGGCGTGGCGTACATGGAATTTTTCGTGGACATCGGCTCGTCGGGAAAGACCCTCCGGTTCGTTGTCGGCGGCGGGGCGTACAACATGCGGCGGATGAGAAGAGTCGGGGATAAGCTGGTGGATTATTACGACCTCCACCCCATTTTGACGGGGACACAGGACGGGATTACATCCGCGGACAACACCCGCCGCATCACACCCGCTGAACCCGCGAAACCCGAGGTCACGCGCGCACTGATCCTTTTCCTGATGAGCTACCGTTCCTCGATGAAAGAAGGATACGCGAAGTTTGAAACGACGTTCGGCTACGCGGGCAACGGCGTCTATGCCTCGGCGACCTACTTCATCAGCAGCTTCATCGGTCTCAATTTCCAGTACATCTACTATCCCGATCCCGAAGACTGGCAGGGCCGCTCGCTCTTCTTCTTCTCGCCCGTGCTGCGCTTCGACCTGTATTGAGGGAAGGGAGGGACGGGGTTCTATTCAGTATTGGGTGGCGGGATTGAACCGGCCGGGTCCGTCATGCCCGGTTCTCCGAGGTTGAAAAACGCCAACACCTTCTGGTCGAGTATTTCGTCGGTGCGGGGATCGGTGAGATCGAGACGGTACTCGTTCACCAGCATGAGCTGGACCTTCAGCCACTCCTGCCAGCAGTCCCGGCAGGCGTTGGCCAGGAGCTTCTCCCGCACCTCTCCCGTGTAAAACGCGGTGGCCCCGAGGGCTTCCTTTTCCCGCCCGCAGCGCGAGCAAACGATGACAGCCATGTCGTGATCCTTATTCGTTGTACAAGCCGCCGCTCTCCACGGCACCATCCTCAACCGTGATTTCCTGTAATCCGTTCCCTCTTCGATGAACGAACTGTTGGCGGGAACGCGGCCTATACGTATTTTTATTGAATGAACTATTCATTACTCTAAAAGAAAATCGGGAGAAAATCCACATGAAACCAATCCTCGCCTTTTTCCTTCTCATGTTCATGGTTTCCGCCTGCGGCCAGAAACAGGAAGCCGGGACACAAGCCCACAAAACGGAAATCACCGAACAGGCTTCCGAACAGTCCGCGGAGAAACCGTCCGGCGAAACCGCGCAAGTCACCGAGGCCGCACCGGTCAACAAGTACTGCATGGTGGTTTCCGAGCACGAGGTCGATCCCAAGGTGACCCTGGAATACAAAGGCACGGTGTACGGATTTTGTTGCGAGGACTGTATCCCGAAATTCAAGAAGGATCCGGAGAAATACATCTCGGCCTTCAAAAAGCGGAACGGCGCAAAGGAACTCTGAGCCCCGTCGATTCCACACCATGAAGATTCCGGCACATTTCTGACCGGGGAAAACAGCGATGAAGTACCAACGACTCGGAAATTCGGGACTGGTTGTTTCCAGGATTGTTCTCGGCTGCATGTCCTACGGGTCGCGCGCGTGGCGGCCGTGGGTACTGGAGGAAGACGAGGCACGGCCGTTTTTCCGCAAGGCGGTAGAACTGGGCATCAATTGTTTCGACACGGCCAACATGTATTCCGTGGGACGGAGCGAGGAAATCACGGGCCGCATGCTGCGGGAGTTCACCCGCCGCGACGAGGTCGTGCTCGCGACGAAGGTGTATTTCCCCATGGGCGAGGGTCCAAACCGGAAGGGCCTGTCGCGGAAGCATATCTTCGATGAGTGCGACGCCTCGTTGAAACGCCTGCGTGTGGATTACATCGACCTGTACCAGATCCACCGCTGGGACGACGAAACGCCGCTGGACGAAACCCTGGAGGCGTTGCACGACCTGGTCAAAGCGGGCAAGGTCCGGTACATCGGCGCCTCGAGCATGTACGCCTGGCAGTTTGCCACGGCCCTGCACCGCGCCGACGCGCGGGGATGGACGCGCTTCGTCTCCATGCAGAATCACTACAACCTCGTGTACCGCGAGGAAGAGAGGGAGATGTTG
>JALUUP010000161.1 GCA_027021285.1 Bacteroidota bacterium
ATCCATTGACCGTTGTCCCGGACCCCAAAGCCATCTCTACAAGCGATGAAAACGTCCCGGTGAAATACACGATCAGTTCCACGCTGAACGAAGCGGTTACCCTCATCTCGCGCACCACGAGAATCAAAAAAGGCACGGAACTGATGCCGTTACCCGGCTACGGTCCGCCCACACCGGGATTCAAAGGAACGGTTACGGACGAGGTTATCGCCTATTCGTCTTCAATGGACATCATTCCCGCCAACGGCCTGTTTTCCGAAACGGTGACTCTCCATCTCAACACCAAGTGGTTGCTTGGCAACGACAGCACGGCCCAGTGCGTGGCGGAAGTCACCTACAAAGCGAAGAATGCGGCTGGCAAGATATTCGAAGGCAGGGTGTACATTCCCATCGACCTCAGCAAGCCGGGACAGGAAACGGACACCCTGGTTACCGGCACGGACCTCTACTTTCTCATTCCGAAAGTCGCGGCCGTGAGAACATACCCGGGCCTCACCACTGTTTCCATGCAGGGGAGCAGCAAGGTGCTGAACGGAACGGTACAGTTGATCCTTATCCCATCGCCGTTCGATTCCCTGAAACTCGCCATCACGGCCAATGCACTAACCTTCGCTCCACCGAAGGGGAAATCGGGTGTATGGAAAGTCCAGTCCGGTTCGTTCAAGGAGAAAGCGACCAAAATCAAGAAATACCTCTTCAAAATCCTGAAGGATTTCGTCCAGGTCCAGGAAATAAGTTTCGACACCAAGCGCCAGTACAAGCTTCTCATCGACAAGGCCATGGCGACAATCCCGATACTCGACAAGACAATTTATTTCAAGAATCTCATCATCGATGAGAACGGATTGAACATGAAGATCTCCGAGCAGGAGATCACCGCGTTCGGACTGACGTTTCGCGTAACAAACATTGATTACCAGAGCACCAATGCCGGTTCGCTGCTTTCCCTGACGGTCGGATTGCGCCTGGCGAAAAAACCCAAGGCGGAAGAATTCGTCGTCACCAAGCTCACCGTGCAGGACGTGGGAGGCAAGAAGAGCGTTTCCATGAAGGCTTCACCCAGCAAACCGGTGCGGATCATCCCGAATACCGATTACCTGAATTTCGAATCCTTCGAGTTCAAGGACACCGGCAACGACAACTGGGCGCTGGAGGTCTCGGTCAGTTCAACACCCCTGCCATTCATGAAAAAGATGGGGCCCATTACCGGGTCATTTTTCTTTGAAAGCACGGGAAAGCTGGGAGGCAAACTGGCGCTCATCAAGGAAACCACCCCCGGCTACGCCAACGACGTCACATCTCTCACGCTGGGGAAATACCTCGCCGTGGATTTGACCTACCTGGGCGTGCAACTGGCCTGGGTCAAAACGGTCGGCATGGATGATAACGGAAAGCCGGACACTTCCTACGCCTTTGATAATTCGCAAAGTTTTGTCGGCATCGCGGCGGACTTCTATCTGCCCTTCAGCAGCAAAACGTTGAGCGCAACGGGGAATCGCGTCGCTGTCGGAGATTACCAGAATCCCGGCATTACCATTGACTTCAATGGAAAGGTAACGGCAAAGTCCATCAGCATTTCACTCAACAAGAAACTGGACCTCGGCCTGGTATACATCAAGCTTTCCACTCTGGGTCTGAATCCGTACCCATTCTCTCTCGAACTGTCGGGCGGTCTTGGCGTCAACATTGCCAGCGCCGTCGAAGGCGAACTCACGATCCAGGGTTTGAAAATCGATTCAAACGGTGTCTTTTCCAATTTCGCGGAGGCGGTCGGTAAAGGTGGCAGCCTGACGATCCTGAAAGTCGTGAAAGCGGGTATCTCCAACATCGGGTATTCCGATAAATCAACGACGCTCGACCTTCAGAAAAGCGATGGCAAGACATCGAAAAAAACGACGATTAATGTTGACAGCTACTTCAAACTGGAAGGCGCTATTCTCAGTATCGGTGAAAACGGTTCCGTGGGTAGTGGCGGATTTCAACGGCTCATGGTTTTCTCGTCACAGGGGAGTTCCAGCTTCATTCTCAACCAGGCGAAGATCAGTATCAAGAACGCGGTTGATCTCGCCATGGATTTCGAGTACGTCAATCTTCCACAGCAAAAGACCCAGTACCTCGCCGTGGGCGGCAAAGCGAAAATCGTCCAGAAATACGAAGCAGTCGTCTATGGCAAAATGGGCAAGGAATACGGAAAAACAACGGTCGGCATTTTCATCGCCGCGAACAATCTCCAGATCCCCATCGGCCCCGTCATGCTCGACGGACTTGGCGGCGGTTTCTTTTACAACCCCAGCGCAAAAGACGTTAACACGGTGAAAACCCTGGCTGGCTTCAGCGAACCGAAACTCAACGCAAAGTTCGCAAGCCTTAAACCCGCCAGCTCCGGGCCAGGGAGCTTTGCGATTTTCCTGTACGCGGGAATCGTGATTTCGGACAAGAGCCTGTTCCAGGGGAGAGCCTTGATGACCATTACCGGGAATTACTGGCAGCTCGACGCTCAGTTGAAAGCCATAAAGGAAATGGCCGAAGCGTACGCCCAATTGACGATCAGTTGGAATCCCGCGTACTTCGAGGGCAAGATCCAGGTTGGTGTGGATTTCATCCTCATAAAAGCTGAAAAAGAAGACAACTATTTCGCCGTCTATGCTTACAGCAAGAAAACATGGGGTATTTCCGGCAAGACGAATGTCAGCTTATTCTATTTCATAAAGACTTCTTCGGAGTTATACATTGGCAGCTCAGGGTTCTTGTTCGACCTCGCGTTCGAAGAGAGCATCGATATCGGTGTTATCGAGGGCGGAATACGATACGAGACGATGGTCTGGTGGAAGGTTGGAGTCAGTTGGGGGGCGTATGCCAGCGTGAAAGCCTGGGGCGAGGTGCTGTGGGGTCTGGTCGGCGCGGAGATAGGACTGGAAGGCGCGTTTATCGGGCAACCGGAGTACGTGGTGTTCGCCGCCGGGCACCTGAAAGTGACCGTCGTCTGGGTGATAAGCTGGGAGGGACGCGTCTGGGTTGCCGTCGGGAAGGTCGGCTTCGACGGCGGAACGGGGAGCAACAGCAAGTACGATGACATCATTGCCGATGCGCGCAATACG
>JALUUP010000162.1 GCA_027021285.1 Bacteroidota bacterium
TCCATGTCAGTGTGCCTCGTCATGTTACGCATGCAGGGGCATAAAATCAAAAAATAGCCCGGGAACGGTTTATCGAGTTTAAAGATGCACAATTATATCTCGAAATATTTCCACAATCAACGTAAGCCGATCGGTTCACGGAAAACCTGATGACAACCGGCCTTGCAGAGTGACCGGCCACGTTGAACATGCGTTTCGAGGAAATGATCCGCTTCACATCGAGTTCGGCGTAGAGAATCCAGGATATTTCGTTTACTGATTGGCACGGTCCACACCCAGTCCGGATAGTCGGGAATAAAGACCTCGGGGAAGACGACGAGGCGCGCGCCCTCCCGGCCCGACTGCGCTATGACATCGCATTCTTTTCGACCGTCTCTTTTCGATTGAGAAACACCGGTGAAACCCAGGGCACGGCAACCTTTACCTGGTCCAGGCTCTTTTTCATCCTATGGTTCCTTTCAATTGAGTAAGGACCTTCGTAATTCCTATAACCTCGCACCTCTCACCCCCTGCCTGGATAACTATCCTCATTTCAACACCAGCACCTTCCGCACCCGCACCCCGTCGCCTACACGTAAATAGCAGAAGTACAATCCCGGATTTACTAATTGACCATAACGGTTTCGGCCATCCCACACGACGAATTTCTCGCCCGCAGTTTCATTATTATCGACCAGTGTCTGAATCTCCCGTCCGCGCCGATCATGGATTCGTAACATCACCCTCGTCGCTTCGGGAAGGTCATATACGATGGTGGTTGTCGTGTTAAAGGGATTGGGGTAGTTCGGATGAAGCGCGACGGAGCGGGGCAGTTCGGGCTCGTCAACGACATCCGTCACGTTACGCCGGAACTTGACCTGCATGAGAAAGACATTGTACGGACCGAACCGCGACATGAGAAAATAAACGGTCTCGCCGTTATTCTCGACGAACTTGCCATGCATGAACGCCCCGTACAACGCGGGATAGTCGCGTGCGCTCGCAATCTCCCACGGCGCGCTCCACGGTCCTTCGGGTTCGCGGGCCTCCCGCAACTCGATGCGGGCCGTGCTCTCGTTCAGGTACATCATTATCCAGCGCTGGAGATACGGGTTCCACGAAACGGAAAGTTCTCCCACCGGCGGATCCACTACCAGGACCCCCTCCGTTTCGCTGGCGCTCCAGCCCGTTCCCGTGTAGTACCGATACGCTGCCTTGTTCAAAACATCCGGTGGCAAAACTCTTGCGAGCTTGACCCCGCCGAACCGACCCGCGGGAACACCCCAGAAATATACATACCCCGATTGCTCGGCCACGGCCACCTGGATGAAGTTGCTGTTTCCTGGCCACCGCGTCCCCGAGCGGGACCATCTGTTTCCGTCATCATCGGAATAGGCAATTTCAGAGTAGTTCACTTCCCACCGCCCGGGCTTTTTCCACTGTTTTACCGACATGAACCACAGGAATTGCCGGCCCTGGATGCTCCATCCGGCGGTAGGAATCTTTGTAACTTCTCCCGAACCGTCGTTGGGATCGTGCCTGCCCTCGATCAACGCCCTGGCCTGGCCGGAAGCGCCGGTAATCCAGCCGTCAAAGGTAATACCGTCGGAAGCCGTGAAGTCCGTGGTGTAGGCCATGGTGTTCGACCGCCAGTCGCCCGATGCCCCCGGCCTGCCGGGAGGACCGAATGTATCTCCGAAGAGAAAATAGACCCGGCCGTCACTGTGCAGGAACATGCTTCCCAGGTCAGTGCCGTAAACATTGACCCGGCCGGTGTTGTTCATGGAAGGTTGTCCCGTCAGTTGCCCTATCTGTTTGACCGACACGATGGCTCGAATCCCGCCACCGTACCGGGTCCCGGCGTTGTTGCCCCGCATATCCGCAGTGTTGTATTGACCAAACAGGGATTGAGCAAGGATGGGAATAAGTATGGAAAGAGTTTTCATCAACAACCTTTCGCTCGGTGGATCTCCGTCTTGGACTCCACGATCGACATTCAGGGCGCGCCATGCAATCCCCTTGTTCAAGCGCTCGATGAGACGCCGGTCACGTGCTATTCGTAAACAGTAACGTTCTTCGCCATGTTTTCCAGCTCCGGCTTGATGTTGCTCAACGTTACATGCTTGACACCGTTCTTGTCGGTAAACTCGACCCCGTTGAAGTAGGCGACGTTCAGTTCCCCGTTCTCGGGGGCATACCAGACGTAGGCAACGACGTCCAGGTATATCTGCTGGTAACTGTCCACGTGGTTTTCCCAGAGCAGCTTGTCGATCCGTACGATTTCAGGAACTACGGTCAGGTTGTTCTCGCCGACGTCGGCGTTGGAAACCAGTCGTCCGGTAATTTTCCAGCCCTTCGATCCATCAATTGTAACATCTTCTTTCGTCGTTTCAACAGACGAGTCGAGAGCAACGTATGGTGTGCTCATACCGGCGAAGTTCTTGAGCCACGCCCTCTGGTCGGCTATGGCCAGGCGGATGATATCGACAACGAGCAGGTCGTTGTTCACCACCGCGTAAACGCCATCCTGGTTGTCCACGACGGTATAGGCTCCAAACCAGGATTGAAAGTACTTCGAAACCGGGTTGAATCGTTCGGAGCAAGTATTGGGAGCGACTGCTTTGGGCAGGAAATAATAATTGAAACCCTGCCGGTCAATCCCTTCCGACTGCCAGATGCCGTTCATGTTCATCTTGTTGTACCGGGGAATCCAGTCGTCCGAAATATAGTTGAACGCCGGATCCTCCAACCCGATACGAACGGGAGGAGAGGTCTCGTCGCTACCACAACCGACAAGGAGCGATGCCACGAGAAAGAGCCGTATCGGAAATGCGGTATTAACGTTGTTCAGTGATCGCATAAGGAATATGGGTTTTGGGTTTCAGGTGTTGGTATCCGGGTTTTATATTCAGCGCGTTGACATGCAACAGGAAGCGGGAGACGTGACGTGCAGGAAATCCATGTAACTTCCCGTGCACATCCAGTCATTGCTCACCTGGCGAGAACCATCCTTCTTACCTTCTGAAAGTTGCTGGCCGTGAGCCTGTAAAAATACATACCGCCGGGTAACCCGCCGGCATCGAATGTCACCCCGTGACTTCCCGCGGATTGC
>JALUUP010000163.1 GCA_027021285.1 Bacteroidota bacterium
ACACGATTGGAAACAGCGACCGGAGATATTCGCGTGTTATCCATTTCATACACTGCTTCCGAATTTCGGGCGAAGACGGTGTATCGCAATTCCGTGATGAGCGAGACCTCGGAAGCCGACGAGACCCTGATCGATTTTCTCGCGTTTGTCAAGAGAAAGAAAACCGCCGAGGAGCTCCAGCGCATCAGGGAGCGCGAGATGGAACTCCGCCTTCTCGAGGATAAGATGCCGCCGCCAAACTGTGTCGGATTGAACGTAGTAACGGAATCCGATATACGGGACATGAAGTCCAAAGCGGAAATCCAGGGTGGACCGGGGGCGAAAATCTTTCGGGCCACGAAACCGGTAGGATTGATTGCTCATACCAGCTTTTTCCTGGAAAGCAAGTCCGGCACCGGGACCTGGAACTGGAATTCGACCGTGTATCTCCGGTACAAACTTTTCTATCTCGTTGGAATCTCGTATTGGACCTCCTTCGCCGCGAAATTCGGCCAGATATCGACCGGGATATGGCGATTATACGGCAAAAATCATTCCGCGACGCAAATCACCGGCGAGCCGACTACAGTGGGAGAGGATTCGTTTGTTCCCACGGTGATCGGGAGGTTGTGGTCCGGGACGGTACCGACCTGGAGTGGTATCCGGGTTGCCGTCCGATGGTGCCGGCCATATAATGATTACATCCGCTCCACGTTAGGAACGGACGAAGCTATTTGCGGTTTCATCGCCTACAAGGGCAGCGGGAGTGAATCCATCTGGCCTCATGCGGAGAGCATATGCTGGGGGGGCTGTGACATCGAAAAAGAAGGTGTGTACTTCGCGCTCGACACACAGTACTGGCAGGCGGGGCATAATCCGTTCGACGCGCCGCAGAGGAATGTCTTTGCGCATGAGATCGGCCACCTCTGGGGCTCGCCGGATGAATATGCCAGCGGCCCGGGCTGCTTCAATTCGATGTACCGGGGCATTGGGAACATCAACTGTCAAAGAAATCAACCCGCGCGCGGGAGACCAGGATTGACCATGACCGGATTCGACGGCATGATGAAAGCGAATTACCTGGGTGGTTACAGTATTGCACAGCCTGTTCATACTGGCGTGCGGAGCGCTGCGAACGCTTCTCCCATACGCTGTTTCATGACTCAACCGGCCAATATCCCCGTTACGGTGAAGAATTGTGATGATTACGGGAACCGGACGTATAACACAACGATGTGTCTTCCGTCGGATTTTGATTATTGCGTAAAAGTCCGGGTGCCACTTACAAGAACTATATCCGGAACGACGTATTACTTCGACAAGTGGAGGGTGAGCAGGAAAAACGGCGCCACGACGACGTTCACGAACTACGCGAACGAGCTTCCTTCCTCCGCGTGGACGTCAACAATGTCGAATCCCGTTGTGACCGTGCGAGCGATATTTACGAATTCGCCGCCGGATTTCAAATCGGCGAACACAACACTGTCCGCCTGGCTGGCGCCGAACAGCAACGCAGCGCTGCCGGGCCGCGCCATCGCCTTGAAGTGGCGCAACAAGTTCGACATGTCCAGGGTCGAAACCAGGATTGAATATGAACGAACTCCGGGCAACTGGGTACAGCTCGATATCGCGAACATGACGCTCAGACCGTTTCGCGTGGCCGTTGGACAATGGACAGGGGTTCATATCGTTTCAACCCCGACGTCATCAGGCGGCAACATGCCCATACAGGTAAATAAAACGTATAAATTTCGCGTTGTCGGCTACTTCAACACGATTCGCGGAACCGCTTCAAACACGGCATCGGTCACAACGCGCCCCGAAACACCCGCAGACACGGTGTTCTGTTACGACAGCTACGAACCGAATACCATTTCGTCGCCCAAGACCCTGCCTTCGTCAGGTCCGGGTATGGTATCGTACACTGTCAAAGCCGCGTGCCCGATAACGCCACGGGCCAATGAATTCAGTTGGTATGTTCCCAAGAAAGATTATTATCGGATCACGGTCATTAACGTGTCCAATACGTATTTTGGAGAGAAATTGCGTTTGACCTTACGAGTGAGGAACGGTTCCAATTTCAAACCCCGCTTTCGGGCGCAGCGCGTCGGTACGACAAGCCATCTCAACGCTTCCTACTACGGTGGAGCCTATCATTTGAGTATCGGCGCCGATGGCGAATATATCATCAAGGTTGAACCCCGGATCAGCAGTGTGATCAGCTACGATCTGGTTGACCGCACGCAGGGGCATTTTGGATTCGGGGAATACGAGATGACGGTCGAGCGTAAGACCAACGATCCGCTCGTTATTCTTCCGTGCACAAATTGTGTTAAACTTGCTCTGCAAAAACCGTTGCCAGGTTTGATGATCAGTGATGGCCCTTTCAAGCTTTTTGACAAGGGACTCGATGTTGCCGACCGGCGACAGGTCACTCTTTTGTACGATCCACCGCCGGGGTTTGAGTTTGATCACTTCGAAGGCGATTTCGGTGACCAGGATAAAAATCCGTTCATTCTTCAAATCGAACCGAAATTGAAACCCGGTGAATACAAGTTCAACCCTGTTCCCCGGCGGCTTCCAAAGAGAACAGCAGAGCTGGTCATCGTCAATCCGGATGGCCCCGGAGGACCGGTGCAGCGTCGCATAACCGCTCCTGTCGGCACTACCGTCAACGCGCAGGCAAACGCGCCCGCGGATTACGTGTTTATTGGGTGGGGATGGGATACGACGGCAACGACGAATCCCTTGCCCGTAACACTGTGGAGGAGTAAGAAAATCAAGGCATACTTCCGAAAGAAGCCGTGCGTTCCCGCGAAAATGATCCCGTGGAAGGATAACATCTCCTTTGAAAATTCCCGCCAGGGAAAAGTTTCGCTCGAATACGGGATGCAGCCCGGAGCGGGCGACGGTCTGGAGGCCGGACAGGTGGACTTGCCGCCGATACCTCCCGTCGGAACCTTCGATATCCGGTGGATCAATATTCCCGGCTCACAGGGCAGTACCACGGATATTCGCGCGGTCAAGCAATCGCATATCTACCAGGGCCGAGTACAAACCGGCAACGGAACCGCTCCGGTCAAGATGAGCTGGAAT
>JALUUP010000164.1 GCA_027021285.1 Bacteroidota bacterium
GTGGATGCGGTCGTGACGGCTCCCATCTCGAAACGGGCGCTGGAGCTCGCGGGCTGTCCGTATCCGGGCCATACGGAAATGCTGCGCGATCTCACCGGGGCAGATCGCGTCCTGATGATTCTCGCCGGTGGTGGGATGCGCGTCTGTCTTGTTACGACACACGTTCCCCTTGCCGACGTTCCGGCACGCGTCACGCAAGAGCATCTTCTGGAAGTTCTCCGTCTTGCGCGCGCCAGCCTGCTGGAGGATTTTTCCGTGGACACGCCGAAGCTTGCGGTACTGGGACTTAACCCGCACTGCGGTGAAGAAGGTCGGCTCGGGCACGAGGAAACCACCGTCATTACCCCCGTTCTGCAGCGGGCCAGGAGGGAAGGGATAAACGTCGAGGGTCCGTTTTCATCGGACGGTTTTTTCGCGCGTATCGGGACGAGGTCGTATGATATGATTGTCGCCATGTACCATGACCAGGGCCTGATACCGTTGAAACTGCTTTCCGGGGGCGAGGGTGTGAACATCACGGCGGGACTGCCTATCGTGCGCACCTCGCCGGAGCATGGGACCGCCTTCGATATTGCCTGGGAGGGTTGCGCGTCCGCGGCCAGCATGATTCGAGCCGCGGAAACCGCCGTCCAAATCGTGACAGCCAGGAAATCCAGACACGCGGAGATCGAAACATGATTGAACTCGTCAACGTCACGTTGTCTTTCGGCGCTCAGAAAATCCTGGAAAGCGCGTCGCTGCGTATCGGCGAGGGAGAATTCGTGTACATCATCGGGGAGACGGGGATCGGGAAATCGACCTTTCTACGCCTGCTGTACATGGACGTCTTTCCCGAGTCTGGGTCGGTTCGCGTCGGTGGATTCGACAGCGAGCATCTGAGTGAAAGCCAGATTCCGTATCTCAGGAGAACCCTCGGGGTGGTATTCCAGGACTATCGATTGCTTGAAGACCGGAACGTGTATGAGAACGTTGCATTCACTCTGCATGTTACGGGAATCAAGGCGTCGCTCATCCGAGAGCGGGTCATGGCAGGTCTCGCAGAAGTGGGCCTGACATCGAAGGAAAAAGCCATGCCCGGCGAGCTTTCAGGCGGAGAAAAGCAGCGGGTGGCCATTGCCCGGGCCCTCGTCAACAAGCCCGCCCTGCTGCTGGCGGACGAACCTACCGGCAACCTCGATCCACAGGCTTCGCGCGAAGTGCTGGCGATCTTCGACCGCATCAACAGGAAGGGAACCGGGGTCATTCTCGCCACGCACGACTACGAGTTGCTGAAGAGCCGTCCTGCCCGCACTATACGCATTCATAAACGCACATTCATGGAAATCACTTCCTGATGGCGGTTTCTTCCTCCACCCAGGCTCCTCCGCTCCGGTCCTTGCAAATATCCGACGTGGAGTTCGTCGTGGTGGACGTGGAGACCACTGGTCTCAGCGCTGCCCGGAACCGGATGACGGAAATTGCCGTGGTGAACGTGCAGGGTGGGGAAATTATTGACCGCTACTCATCCCTGATCAACCCCCGCCAGTTCATTCCTTCCGAAATCGAGGCCCTCACCGGCATTACCAACGACATGGTGTACACCGCTCCCGAGGAAAAAGACGTCATACCCGGTATCGACCGGCGTTTGCAGGACGCGGTGTTGGTCGGTCATAACGTGAAATTCGATCGAAGATTCGTGGAAGCGGCGATGAAACGGGTAGGCCTCTCCGTTCCGGATATGCCCGATCTGTGCACGGTGCGGTTGGCCCGGCGGCTTTTGCCGAAGCTCGGGTCGAAGTCGCTGGGGAACGTGGCGCGTCACCTGGGCATCCGCAACTCGTCCCGCCATCGCGCGGCGGGAGACTGCGAGACTACGGCCAGGATATTGATTCATTTCCTGCGGACGTTGGAGGAGGAATTTGAAATCACCGAGGTGGGTGAACTCCTCTCCTTTCAGTACACTCCTGTTTCCCGGTACAATCCGCCCCCACACCGTATTCGTAAACTAAAACCGAAACTGCGCGGGTTGCCTCCCGCTCCTGGCGTTTACCGTTTTCACGACCGCCGCGGTCACATCATTTATGTGGGCAAGGCGAAGTCCCTGAAGGATCGTGTCAACAGTTACTTCTACAGCAGCGGCGGCACGACCAGGAAAATAGCGGAACTCGTTCGCGCCGTTCACGACATCACGTACGAAACCACGGAGACGGAACTCTCCGCGTTGCTCCTCGAGTCGAAGGAGATCAAACGCCTGCAGCCGCGGTTCAATACCGAACTCAAGAGGTACCGGAAATATCCTTTCCTGTGGATAGACCGCCGGGACGCCTTTCCCACGCTGGGTTGGACCTATGATGTCGAGGACGACGGCCTGGACTACTTCGGTCCGTTCAGCAGTCGCCGTGTGGTCGAAGCTACGCTGGATATCGTCAACAAGCTGTTCTTGCTACGTGAGTGCAGTGGCGGCATCCACCCTGATTTCGGGAACAGCCCGTGCCTGTACCACGGCATGAAGCGCTGCGGAGCGCCGTGCGCAAAGGAGCAGACACCGGAAGAATATGCAGCCGAAGTGCGGCGGGTGATCCAGTTCCTGAGGGGGAGGCATGGCGACGTCCTGGAGTCCCTGACACGCCTGATGGAAAAGAGATCGCGGGAGCTGCGGTTCGAAGCCGCAGCGGAAATACGCGATCGCTTGCGGATGTTGAGGCGTGTCATCCGGCAGCAGGAGATCATGACCCATTCCATCCGCGAGCAGAACCTGTTGATCCTGACGCCTGCGCTTCGAACCCGCGTGGAAGTTCACCTTGTCAAATGCGGCCGCGTGGTGTGGCGCGACGTCATCGACCAGGGTGCGCCGAACGTCACCGGGATCATGAAACAAGTGGACAGGTTCTTCACAAACGAGCAACGGGAGCTCTTCCGGCATTCGATAGAAGACATCAATGAAATGCGGATCATTGCAACGTACTGCCTGAGCCACAGGGAAGAGTCGGTGGTTCTTTCGATCAACAACGGGCAGACGTTGAAACGGAGTGCCGTGGCAGCGGCTGTCGAGGCCACCGGCCGG